>NZ_JBHSQJ010000147.1:0-40360 GCF_042658505.1 Streptacidiphilus monticola
GCGCAGGGTGGAGCCCTCGACGTACTCCATCACGATGTAGGGGATGGCCACCCCGTCCACCACCTCCTCGCCGGTGTCGTAGACGGCGACGATCGCGGGGTGGTTCAGCGAGGCCGCGGACTGCGCCTCGCGGCGGAACCGGGCCTGCGACATCGGGTCGCGGGCCATGTCGGCCCGCAGCGTCTTCACGGCGACGGCGCGACCGAGCCGGATGTCGTGGCCGATGCAGACCTCGGCCATGCCGCCGCGTCCGAGGATGCCGCCCAGCTCGTACCGCCCGCCCAGGTGCTGCATGTGGTCCCGTCCGGAGTCATGGATGTCGTCAGGACTCAGGACGCGGCAGCTCCCGTTCCGGTTCCCGGACGGGCGGCGGCCGAAGGCCGGGCACATAATCCGAACCGTGGAGCAGGATCCGTCCAAGAGAACCGGAGCAGATCCATGTCAGTAGCGACCTCCCCCCGCGTCACGACCGCCACCCGTGTCCGCTCCAACCGCTGGGCTGAGCGGCGGGCGGGCATCGGCGGCATCCTGATGCTGGTCGGGCTGTGGCTGTTCACGACCATCTGGGCGCTCAACTACCCGCAGACGGCCCAGGCCCAGTCGGCGCACCTGAACGAGATCATGGTCGGCATCGTCGTGCTCTGGAACGGCCTGGCCCGGCTGGTCCAGGAGCCCACGGTGATCAGTGACGTGATCCTGATGGTGGCGGGCGCCTGGCTGATCGCGGCCCCCTTCGCGGTCGGCTACACCCGTAACTCCGAGGCCTCGTCAGCCATGTGGGCGGACATCGTGACCGGCGCCGTCATCCTGGCCCTCGGCCTCTTCTCCTTCCTGGGCCTGCGGGCCGGAAAGGCCGGGGCCGCCGAGACGGCCACGGCCTGACGCCTGGTAGACAGGACGGGTGACGACTCTTCTCCCCGCCCTGCGGACCGGCGGCACCCGACCGGCGCTGCGCTTCGGCGAGCGCGCCCTCGACTACGACGCGCTCGCCGCCGCGGCGGACGCCCTGGCGACCCGCCTGCGGGAGTCCGGAGCCGACCGTGTCGCGCTCTGGGCGACGCCCACCCTGGAGACCGCTGTCGGCGCGGTCGCCGCGGTCCTGGCCGGGGTCCCGTTCGTCCCGCTCAACCCGCGCAGCGGGGACCGGGAGCTGGGCCATGTCGTCGCCGACAGCGTGCCCACCCTCGTCCTCGCCGCGCCGGATGACCAACTCCCCGCCGCATTGGACGGGTTGACGCGCGTGGCGATCGACGCCGAGGGGTCAGGACCGGCCCCCGCCGTAGCCGAGCCCGAGGACGGCGAGGCCCCCGCGCTCGTCGTCTACACCTCCGGCACCACCGGGCCGCCCAAGGGCGCCGTGATCCCCCGCCGCGCCCTCGCCGGCACGCTCGACGCGCTCGCCGAGGCCTGGGCCTGGACCGAGGACGACGTGCTCGTGCACGCCCTCCCGCTGTTCCACGTGCACGGCCTGGTGCTGGGCGTCCTCGGCCCGCTGCGGCGCGGCGGCGCCCTGAGGCACGTCGGACGCTTCTCCCCGGAGGCCGTGGCGGCGGAACTGCGCTCGGGCGCGACGATGATGTTCGGCGTGCCGACCATGTACCACCGGCTGGCGGAGACCGTCGGCACGGACCCGGAGCTCGCCGCCGCGCTCGGGCGCGCCCGGCTGCTCGTCTCCGGCTCGGCCGCGCTGGCCCGCCACGACCACGAGCGGATCACAGCGGCCACCGGTCGGCAGGTCGTCGAGCGCTACGGGATGACCGAGACGCTGATGAACACCAGCGTCCGCGTCGGCGCGGAGCCGCGGCCCGGAAGCGTCGGCCTGCCCCTGGCCGGGGTGGAGCTGCGGCTGGTGGACGAGGACGGGAAGGAACTGGACGCCTGGGACGGCGAGACCATCGGCGAGATCCAGGTGCGCGGCCCGAACCTCTTCAGCGGCTACCTCAACCGTCCTGACGCCACGGCCGCCGCTTTCGACGACGGCTGGTTCCGTACCGGCGACATGGCCGCCCGCGACCCCGACGGATGGGTGCGGATCGTGGGGCGGAAGTCCACCGACCTGATCAAGAGCGGTGGCTACAAGATCGGCGCGGGAGAGATCGAGAACGCCCTGCTGGAGCACGGCGGCGTCCGTGACGCCGCCGTCACCGGTGAGCCGGACCCTGACCTCGGCGAGCGGGTGGTCGCCTGGATCGTCCCGACGGACCCTCAGCGGCCGCCCACGGCCGAGGAGTTGGCCGCCCATGTGGCCGAGCGGCTGGCCCCGCACAAGCGCCCCCGCGAGGTGCGGATGGTGGCGGAGCTGCCTCGCAACGACATGGGCAAGATCCTCAAGCGCCGGCTGGGCACCGCCCCGTGAGGGGCGCTACTCGTCCTCGTCCTGCTTCCGCGGGCGGCCTCGCTTCGGCAGGCCGCCCGCGTCACGAGGCATGCGGCCCGCGTCCGCCAGGGCGCGCCGGAGCAGGAACTCGATCTGCGCGTTGACGCTGCGCAGCTCGTCCGAGGCCCAGCGGGCCAGCGCGTCGTGCACGGCGGGGTCGAGCCGTAGCAGGATCTTCTTCCGCTCGGGAGAAGGCACCGGCCGCGCTCACTGGTAGAGCGAGCCGGTGTTGACCACCGGCTGCGTGCCGCGGTCGCCGCACAGGACCACCAGCAGGTTGCTGACCATGGCCGCCTTCCGTTCCTCGTCGAGTTCCACCACATCGTGCTCGGCGAGCCGGTCCAACGCCAACTCCACCATGCCGACGGCCCCTTCGACGATCCGCTGCCGCGCCGCGACCACCGCGCCGGCCTGCTGGCGCTGGAGCATCACCTGGGCGATCTCGGGGGCGTAGGCGAGCCGGGTGATCCGTGACTCGATGATGCCGACCCCGGCCGGGGCGACCCGTGCGGCGATCTCCGCGGACAGGGTGCGGGTGATCTCCTCCGCGCTGTCACGCAGCGAGATCCGGTCCTCGTCCCGGGCGTCGTAGGGGTAGCTGCTCGCGATGTGCCGCACCGCCGTCTCCGCCTGGATGGCGACGAACTGACGGAAGTCGTCCACCTCGAAGACCGCCTTGGCGGTGTCCTCGACCTGCCAGACGACCACGGCCGCCATCTCGATCGGGTTGCCGTCGGAGTCGTTGACCTTGATGGTGTCCGTCTCCTGGTTGCGGATCCGGGTGGACACCGCCCGCCTCACGCTGAACGGATTCACCCAGTTCAGGCCCGGGGCGCGCAGCGTGCCCCGGTACTTGCCGAGCAGGCTGACCACCTGCGCCTGGCCCGGGGCCACAGCGGTGAGGCCGCGGCAGGAGAGCAGCGCCAGCACCACCACGACGAGCCCGACCGGTGCCAGCACCAGCCCCAGCGCGTGGCTGCCGCCGGCCGCAGCGGCGGCGCCACCGAGAGCGGCGGCCGCCCCCGCGAGGCCGCCCACGACGTTCAGGGCCAGCATCCGCAGCCCCGACCGGCTGTTGGCGTGCCGCTCCTCGATGCGCGCCGCCGGCATCGCGGGCAGGTCGACGTGCTCGATCCGTTGCGCTTCCAGTTCCCGGGTCATCCCGTCCCCCTCGTGTGTGCGGGTACGTCCGCGTGTACGTGAGTGCTGTCTTGGCACTAGCAAAGTGATATCACTTTCTGTGCGGCCCGGCCAATGCCCGCGGCTTCTCACGCACCGTCAGCCGGCCTGCGCACACAGGGCGGTGAGCGCCTCGGCCGTGGACGCCGGGTCGGCCCCCGGCGCCGGGCTGAGGCCCAGGCGGTCCACCTGCCCCCCGTAGCGGGCGTGCACCTCCCGCGCCACCTCCTCCGGGGTCCCGGCGACCGCGAAGGCGCGGAACACCTCGTCGTCCACCAGCAGGCCCATCTCCCGCCAACGGCCGCGCAGCGACAGCGGATGCAGCTCCTCCTGCAGCGCGCCCCAGCCGTGCAGCTCCAGTACCGGGCGGTACGCGGGCGTCGAGGCGTAGAAGGCCAGCCGCTCGCGGACCCCGGCCGTGTTCGCCGCCAGCTCCTCCTCGGTGCGGCCCACCGCGGCCAGCACGTTCCCCACCACCTCGAACGGCCGCGTCGTCCAACTGGCGCCCTGTGCCTCGGACTCGGCCCGCGCCTCGCGCACGCCCGGCAGCACCCGCCGGGTCAGGTACTCGACGGTCGTAAAGGGATGGCTGATGAACCCGTCGGCGACCTCCCCCGCCGTCGCCGTCATCAGCGGCCCCACCCCCGCCAGCAGCAGCCGCGGCACGCCCGGGGCGACGGGAGCCGGGGAGAAGGCGGGAGTCATCAGCGTGTGGGTGTAGAAGTCCCCGCGGAACGCGAGCCGCGAGCCCGTCTGCCAGGCGTCCCAGATGGCCCGGACCGCCTGCACGTACTCCCGCATCCGCGCCGCCGGACGCGACCACGGCATCCCGAACCGCCGCTCCACATGCGGCCTGACCTGGGAGCCGAGCCCGATCACGGCCCGCCCGCCCGAGGCCTCGTGCAGGCCCCACGCCTGGTAGGCCAACGTCATCGGCGTCCGCGCGAAGGCGATCGCGACGCCGGTGCCGAGTTCGATGCCGTCCGTGACGTCGGCCGCGCGCGCCAGCTGGACGAAGGGGTCGTACGCCGTCTCCGCCATCACCAGCCGGCTCGCCCCGGTGGCCTCGGCCGCCCGCGCCTCCGCGAGGATCCCCGCCGGGGTTCCGTCCACGTGGGCGTCGATCCGGAGTCGGGGCCGCGTCACGACAGCCCGCCCGCCGTCCGCGCCGCCTGCTCGACCCGCTCGCGGTACCCGGCCCAGTCGAGGCCGTCCGGCAGGTTCTCCCGCCCCGGCAGCATCCCGGCCGCGCCGTCGACCAGCTCGCGCACGATGTCCGCGTGCCCGGCGTGCCGGTGGGTCTCCGCGAGCACGTGGACCAGGATCCGCTGCAGCGTCACCGGGTTCTGCGCCGCGGACCACCAACTCACCCGCCCCTCGGCGTCGAGCGGCAACTCCTCGATCGTGGCGTCGGCATGCGCCCACACGCGCCGGTAGAGCCCGACGATCTCCTCCCGCGACTCCTCGGGCGCGGCCCACAGATCCGCGTTCGGCTCGGCGTCCTCCGCCATCCACGGCAGCGGCTCCGGGAACGGCCGCCCGAACACCTCCCCGAAGTACCCCGCCTCCACGCCCGCGAGGTGCTTCACCAGCCCCAGCAGGTTCGTCCCCGTCGGCGTCAGCGGCCGCCGCACGTCGTACTCGGACAGCCCCTCCGCCTTCCACAGCATCGCCTCGCGGCCGCGCTGCAGGTACCGGTGAAGCTGCGTCTTCTCCTGACGATCACTCATACCCGCAGTCTGGCAGCCGCCTCCGACGAAATCCGCGTGCCCCCGCGAGGCGGCCCCGCCTATGCTCACCGGCCATGACCACCGCGCACCCGGCCACGACCACCCTCTGGCGCCCCACTGGCCCCGAGGAGCTGGCCCTCGTCGCCGCCGCGGACTGGCGCGCCTGGCCGCCGCGGCTGCCCGAGCAGCCGATCTTCTACCCGGTGCTGAACGAGGAATACGCCGTCCGCATCGCCCGCGACTGGAACGTCCCGGCGAGCGGCGTCGGCTACGTCACCCGGTTCGAGGTCGAGACCGCCTTCCTGGCCCGCTACCCGGCGCGGCAGGCGGGCGGCCGCACCATCCTGGAACTCTGGGTCCCGGCCGAGGAACTGCCGGAGTTCAACCGGCACATCGTCGGCCGCATCGAGGTCGTGCACGAGTTCCGCCCGCCCCGAACCGGGTCGGGGCGGGCGGAGGGTTCGGACGCGGGGCCGGTTACGGGTAGCTGACCACGTCGCTCGGGCCGCCGAAGGAGGAACTGACCGCGGCGCCGGTGCCGTTGATGACGGAGTCGATGCCGCCCGACCCGTTCAGGAACACCGTGAGCAGGTCGTGGAACTGGACGCCGGAGGTGTTCGGCGCCTGGAAGGCCATGGCGTTGTGGATGTCGACGCCCTGGTTGAAGTAGGAGTAGGAGCCGAGGCCGTAGCCCTGGAAGGACGTCACCCCGGAGGACACGGCCAGGGCCGGGTAGCCCTTCTGAGAGGAACTGGCCATCCACGAAGCCTGGTTGGGGACCTCGTAGGGATTCTCGTTCTGGAAGAAGACGACCTTGCCGTTCTGGCCGTTCCAGACCGTCTCCGTCTTCTGGAAGTGCTCCACCGCCAGCCCGGTCGCCGTCACGTTGTTGCCGTTGACGACGAGGCCGGTGTCGCTCTGGTCACCGGACCAGGTGCCCGCGCCGGCGCCGTGGTCCGCACGCCAAGCCCAGATGTCGTCCAGGATCGAGTCGTTGCTGTTGTCGACGAGCGCCGTGGTCGCCGAACCCGCCGTGGCGCCGCCGATGCGGAAGAAGACGTCGTTGAGGCTGACCGGGTCGGCGGCGTGACTCACCGAGGAGCCCTGGACGCCGAGTTGGAGCAGCGCGGTCGAGCGGGTCGGTCCCGCGTCGAAGATGACGCCGGAGACGTTGACGCCGTTCACGTCGGCCACGTTCATGGTCACGTTGCCGTTGCCGGGCACCAGCGTCGGGAAGCCGAGGCCGACGATCTTGGTGTCCGGCTTCGTGACGTTCAGCGTGCCGGTGACCGAGTAGACGCCGGGCGTGAAGAGCAGGTTGTCACCCGCCGCCAGCGCCGCGTTGATCTGGTCCGTCGTCGCGCTCGGCTGGACCACGAAGAAGGTGTTCAGCGAGAGCGAGGTGCCCGGGGTGGAGCCGGACGCCCAGGTGGTGCCGCTGGAGTTGGACTGGGCGTCGGGGACGAAGACCTGGTAGTTCCCGGAGGAGTCCAGGTACACGTACGGCGCCTCACGGGTGACCGGGCAGGTGGCGAGCGTCGTGTAGGAGGAAGGACCGCCGGAGAGACCGGAGTTGGCGGCGAAGGTCTGCGCGGGCGCGCCCGGCGAGCCGCAGAAGACCTGGTTCCAGACCGAGTTGCTCCAGCCGTCCAGCGCGCTGTTGCGGGTGAAGAACTGCTGCTGCGAGCCGTTGGTGACGGTGCCGCCGGTGAACTGGGAGTCGGCGATGAAGCCGCCGCTGGCCCAGTCGGGGGAGCCGGTGCAGTAGTCCATCAGGGTCAGGTTGCCGTTGATGTGCACCCGGCGCAGCGGCGCCGCTTGGGACACGGCCCAGAAGTCGTCGCCGCTGTAGCAGCCCGACTTGCCCGCGACGTTGATGGTGAGGTTGCTGAGCGAGCGCCAGAAGTTGGTGGTCGCGTAGCACTGGCTCTGGTCGCCGCCGTTGCACTGGTTGTAGACGTCCACGCTGCCGTTGATCACGACGTCACCGGGGTTCTTGCCCAGGCCCGCGACGCTCTCGTAGAAGCCGACCGAGAAGTTCAGCGGCGACGCGGCCGAGCCGTAGGTTCCCGGCTTGAACAGCAGCGCGTAGCGCTGGGTGCCGAACTCGTTGCCGCCCTGCTGGTTGGCGATCGAGTTGAGCGTGGACTGGATCGAGGCCTGGGACATGGACGGGTCGAAGACGTACACGTTGGACCCGAGGCTGCCGCCGGTGGGCGGCGGCGGGGTGCCGCTCCCGGCCCCGTACACCGCGAACTCCCAGAGGCTGTAACCGTATCCGGTGGTCCGCGCGGTGCCGTACATCCGCACGTACCGGCCCGAGCCGGAGACACTCAGCGTCTCGGTGCCCCCGGCGCCGGTCGTCGTGGAGTAGACGGTGGTCCAGCTGGAGCCGTCGTTCGAGGTCTGGATCTGGTAGGCCTTGCCGGCCGCGGTCTCCCAGGTCAGCACGACCTGGCACAGCGTCTGCACGGAGCCGAGGTCGACCTGGAGCCACTGCGGGTCGGAGAACTGCGAGGACCAGCGGGTGCCGGTGTTCCCGTCCACCGCGGCGGACGCCGGGAAGGCCGCGCTCTCCGTGGAGGAGGCGGTGGCGGGGCGGTTCAGCGCCAGGTTCGTGGTGGCGCAACCCCCCGCCGCCGCAGCGGGAGTGGCGGCGACAGCCGGTGCGAACAGGCCGAGCAGGAGCAGGGCGAAGGTGGCGAGCAGCGAGGCGAGTGGTCTCGAACGCGCGGGGGGCATCACGGGGGACATGACGTCTCCTAGAGGCGGGAGCAGGGGTGGGAGTGCGCTCGGAGAACCCGATCGTTCGGAGAGCGCTCTCTGCGGCCCTGATGTTCCGCGCGTGTAACGTGCCTGTCAAGACGAAAGCAGTTCCGGAACCGGGGCGTTGACGCGTTCGTGGGCGAACGGCGGCCGCCTGGCGGCCAGTTGACGCGAAGTCGGGAGGGCGGGGCGACGGCACTCGCGAAGGCCGGGTCCGGAAAGGCGCCCTGACGGGGCTTTCCCTGGCGACCCTTCTCAGCAGTTCCGGTACAGGACAACCGTCCGACCAGTGCCGTCCCCCCGAAAGGCGTGGCAGTCCACCCCGTACTGCGTCCCGCTGTGCCCGCACACGACCGCCCCGCGCGGGCCGCGCAGGCGGTGGTGGGCGAGTCCCGTCCCGTGGCGCAGGTCCCGCCGGCCGGGCCCGGTCCGGCACACGGCGGCCGGCGCGTCCGCCGGGAGCAACCGCCCGCCGAGGAGCGCGTAGGAGAACGGCCACGTCGGCAGGCGTCGACACCAGCGCGCCGGACACCCACGACTCGGACGGTGCCGCGTCGCCACGAGCCGGGGACCCGATCAGCCGCCGAGGTTCCAGGCGGCGATGACGGGCTGGTCGTCCTCCACCGCAAGGACGTTGAGCGTCCCCGGATGCGGGTGCCCGAGGAGGCGGGCGGCGGTGGGGTCGAGGGTGAGCCAGCGGGCGGCGAGGACGCGGGAGAGGTGGCCGTGCGCGACGACGGCGACGTCGCCGTGGGCCAGCAGGGGGCGGATGCGGGCGAGTACGGCGTCGGTGCGGGCGGCGACCTGGTGGAGGTCCTCGCCGGGGNGGCGTCGCCGGGGGCGACGCCGTCGCGCCACAGGTTCCAGGCGGGGCGGGTCGCCTGGATCTCGGTTGCGGTCAGGCCCTCGTAGGCGCCGTAGTCCCACTCGATCAGGTCGGGGTCCGGCCGGACGCCGGTCAGACCCGCCAACTCGGCCGTGCGCAGGGCTCGCTGGAGCGGGCTGCTGAGGGCCGCGACGAACCGCCGGTCGGCCAGGCGGGGTGCCAGGGCCCTGGCCGCCGCTTCCCCGGCTTCGGTCAGCGGAACGTCGGTGCGGCCCGCATGCCGGCCGGTGAGGCTCCACTCGGTCTGGCCGTGGCGGATCAAGATCAGTTCACCCATGGCCGCGCACGATACCCGACGGCGTCTCAGAGACCCTCCCACTCGGGAAAGTTGGCCTGACCGCCAGGGAGGCGGGGCCACGCCGGTGCGTGCCGGAGCGCACGGGCGCAGCCCTCCGCCTCATTCCGCGCCTCTGCGGCGCGACGTCACAGCACCTCCACCCTGACCGGGCAGGTCAGTACCCGGCGGTGGTCCACCGTGCGCTCGGGGCCGGTCAGGCGCAGCGGGACGGCCTGTGCGATGTCGCTGCTGCTGTGGGCGAGTCGCAGGTCCACCACGCCCGGTTCCACGATGCGGCGGCCGTCGAGCCCGGTGAAGGAGGTGAGGTCGGCGTGGACGTCGAAGCAGACGCGGGCCGCCGCGCCCGGAGGCAGGGGGACGCGGGCGTAGCCGACCAGGCGGACGTCGGGCCGGGTGGTCTGGGCGACGGGGTCGTGCAGGTAGAGCTGGACGACCTCCGTCCCCTCCCGCTCCCCGGTGTTGCGGACGGTGAGCGAGAGGCGCACGCACCCGTCCGTCGGCATCTCCGTCCGGGTGGCGTCGGCGGGGCTCCAGGCGAACTCGGTGTAGGACAGGCCGTGGCCGAACGCGTAGAGGGGCGTCGGGTCGAGGTTGCTGACCGAGCCTGCCAGGCCGAGCGGGGGCTGGAGGTAGGTCCAGGGCTGGCTCCCCGGTGTGCGGGGGATGCTGACGGGGAGTCGGCCGGAGGGGGAGACGCGGCCCGAGAGGACGCCGGCGAGCGCGGGGCCGCCCTCCTCACCGGGGAAGAAGGCCTGGACGGTTCCGGCCAGGCGGTCCGCCCAGCGGCCCAGGGCGTAGGGACGGCCGGTGAGCAGCACCAGCAGCACCGGGGTCCCGGTGGCCAGCAGCTCCTCCAGCAACTCGCCCTGAAGGCCCGGCAGTTCCAGGTCGGCGGCGTCGCAGCCCTCGCCCGAGGTGCCGCGGCCGAAGAGTCCCGCCCGGTCGCCCAGGACGGCGATGCAGAGGTCTGCCTCCGCGGCCGCGGCACGGGCGGCGGCGAAGCCTTCGCGGTCGCCGCCGATGACGTCGCAGCCCGGCGCGTGCGTGAGTGCGGCCTCGGGGAACTCGGCGCGCAGCGCCTCCAGCACGGTCGGAACCTCGATGCCCAGCGGTGTGCCGGGATGCTGGGCGCCGACGTGCATGGGGAAGGAGTAGCAGCCCAGCATGGCGTCCGGGGTGTCGGCCAGGGGCCCGACGACGGCGATGCGGCCGGTGGTGACCGCCGGCGAAAGGGGCAGCAGCCCGTCCCGGTTGGCGAGCAGGACCACGGACTCCTCCGCGAGGCGGGCGGCGAGGGCGCGGTTCGCGGCTGAGTCGAGGTCGATCGGGCCGCTCGCGTCGGTCAGGCCGGTCGGTTCCGGGTCCCAGTCGGCGTCCAGGAGGCCGAGTCGGCACTTCTGCAGCAGCACGCGGCGCAGGGCGCGGTCGACCAGGGCCTCGTCGACGTCGCCGCGTTCGACCGCCGCGACGAGTTGGTCGCCGTAGGCGCGGACCGTGGGCAGTTCGACGTCGACACCGGCGGTGAGGGCCAGGCGGGCGGCGTCGGCGTCGCTGTCGGCGACCCGGTGGAGGTCGGCGAGGAAGCCGACGGCGAAGTAGTCGGCGACCACCGTTCCCTCGAACTCCCAGGTGTCGCGCAGCAGTTGGGTCAGCAGCCGGCGGTCGGCGGCGGTCGGGACGCCGTCGATCTCGGCGTAGGACTGCATGACGGAGCTGGCGCCGCCCTCGCGTACGGCCAGTTCGAAGGGCGGCAGCAGCACGTCCGCCAGTTCGCGCGGACCGATCCGGGCGGGGGCGAGGTTCCGGGCGGCGGTGGAGGCCGAGTAGCCGACGAAGTGCTTGAGCGTGGCGACGATCCCGGCGGACTCCAGGCCCTGGACGTAGGCGGTGCCGATGGTGGCGACGAGGTAGGGGTCCTCGCCGATGGTCTCCTCGACGCGGCCCCAGCGCGGGTCGCGGACCACGTCGAGCACGGGGGCCAGCCCCTGGTGGACGCCGACGGAGCGCAGGTCGCGGCCGATGGCGGCGGCCATCTCGCGGACCAGGTCCGGGTCGAAGGAGGCGCCCCAGGCCAGCGGAACCGGGTAGCAGGTGGCGCCCCAGGCGGCGAAGCCGGCCAGGCACTCCTCGTGCGCGAGCGCCGGGATGCCGAAGCGGTTGGCGGCGGCGATCTGCCGCTGCGCGGCGGCGAGCGCCCGGGCGCCGGCGTCGGGGGCGATCGGGGCGGTGCCGAAGGGCCGGGTGAGCTGGCCGAGACCCCGTGCGATCAGGGCCTCCCAGTCCGGGACGGCGGCCAGGTTCTCGTGCATGTGGGGGGCGACGCCGTCGCCGTCCGGGTCCGCGCCGACCCAGACGCCGTAGAGCTGGGCGGTCTTCTCGGGCAGCGTCATCCGGGCCATGAGCGCGGCGACCCGCTGCTCGGGCGGCAGGGCGGCGTCGTTCCAGGCGTTCCGGTGGCCGACCGAGGAGGCGGCCGGGGATTCGACGGACATGGAGCCGGCGTCCTCTCGACGAGTGACGGGAACATTGCTCGAATGTTTCAGAATATAGAGCGAATGTTTATGGGGACGCTAGGCGCAGCCGCGGCTTGGCGTCAAGGGTGCGCCCCGGTCCGGGCGACCGACTACCATCCATGCTCATGAGCGGCAAGGACCTAGCAGATGACCGGACGCGCCAGGGGCGCGGCAGCACCGCGACGCTGGCCGAGATCGCCCGGGAGGCCGGGGTCTCCACGCCGACAGTTTCGAAAGTGCTGAACGGACGGACGGACGTGGCGGCGGCCACCCGGGAACGGGTGGAGGAACTGCTGCTGCGCCACGGTTACCGCAGGCGGCGGGGCCAGCAGCAGCCGACGCCGTTGCTCGACCTCGTCTTCCACGAGCTCGACAACGCCTGGGCGGTGGAGGTGATCCGCGGAGTGGAGCGGGTCGCCAAGGAGGAGGGCCTCGGCGTCGTCCTCTCCGAGTCCGGCGGCTACCCCAACCCGGGGCAGACCTGGATGGACGAGGTGCTGGGCCGCCGGCCGACCGGCGTGATCCTCGTGCTCTCCGGCCTGGACGAGATGCAGCGGGCCCAACTGGCCAGCCGCAGCATCCCGTTCGTGGTGGTCGATCCGGCCGGGAACCCCGGCGAGGGCGTGCCCGCGATCGGAGCCACCAACTGGCAGGGCGGCCTGGCCGCCACCCGGCACCTGCTCGACCTCGGCCACCGCCGGATCGGCGTGATCGGAGGCCCGCCGCAGTGGCTGTGCAGCCGGGCCCGCATCGACGGGTACCGCGCCGCGTTGGAGACCGCCGGGCTGGAGTACGACCCGGAGCTGGTGCGCAGCGGCGACTTCAGCCACGAGACCGGCCACGCCCTGGGACTGGAGCTGCTCGGCCGACGGCACCCGCCGACCGCCGTGTTCGCGGGTGACGACCTGCAGGCGCTGGGCGTCTACCAGGCGGCGCGGGAGCTCGGGCTGCGCATCCCTGAGGATCTCAGCGTGGTGGGCTTCGACGACCTGCCGCTGACCCGCTGGGTCGGGCCGCCGCTGACCACGGTCCGCCAGCCGCTGACGGAGATGGCGGAGGCGGCGACGCGGCTGGTGCTCGATCTCGCGCGGGGGCGCGAGCCGGGGGCGACCCGGGTGGACCTGGCGACGAGTCTGGTCATCCGCGAGTCCACAGCTCCTCCAGCGACGGCGTGAGCCCGCGTTCGGCGAGCCGGCGCAGCAGTTCGGGCAGGGCGGGCAGGGTGTGCAGGGCCGGGTTGTCGTGCAGCAGGATCACGTCGCCGTCGGCGGCCCGGTCGGCCGCCGCGGCGATGTCCTCGGCGGGCAGCCCGGCCCAGTCGCGGGTGTCGAGCGTGCAGCCGACCTCGGTGAGCCCGAACTCGCCCGCGAGGGCGGCGATCCGCGCGTCGGTGTCGAGGTAGGGCGGCCGGAACAGGGTCGGCGCGGAACCGGTGGCCTCGGCCACCCCCGCCTGTGTGGCCGTCAGTTCCGCGCGCACCTCGTCGTCCTGAAGGCGGGTCAGGTAGGGGTGGGTCCGGCTGTGGTTCCCCAGCCGGTGCCCGGCGGCCTGGATGCTGCGGACCAACTCGGGGTGGCGTTCGGCGGGTTCGCCGCACAGGAAGAAGACGGCGGGCGCCTCTGCCGCAGCGAGCAGGTCGAGCAGCTTCGGGGTGGAGTCGGGGTGCGGCCCGTCGTCGAAGGTGAGGACGACGCGGCCGGTCGGCGCGGGGTGCACGGGTCCCTCCGGTCGGTCGGGTTGTCGGAAGATTAGCGCAAGCTTTTCGGGGCTGCCAGAGGTGCGGCGGCCTGGGAATTCCTGGGCCGGTGGCGGGGCTGCTGTCCTGTCAGGCCCCGGTGTGGCAGGCGCTCCGGCGACAGCCTGGACGAATCTGTCTCGAAACTTTCGATCGCAGGAGATTGGCTGAGGCGGCATCGGGGGCAGCGGCCAGGATCCCGGGACGGCGGGGCACGGCCGTGCGGTGCCCGCCTCGCGTCACTGGTCAGCGGGCATCCGCCGGGTGGCGCGGAGGGATTGCGGAGGGAGCAGGCTGCTGTCCGACCCCCTGGTTCCGGGCGTGCGTGCCAATGACCTCGGCGGGGTCGGTTCTCCTCTCCCTGTGCGGTTCTGACGGTTTGTGAGATCTCCTGCACTGGCGGTGTCCGCCGGCGGGACGACGCCGGCGTGGCCCCGGGCAGGTCGCCACTCGGCCTGCTCGGCTCGGCGGCCGGAGGCGTGGCCGCCCGGCCGGTCTCCGCACCGACGGATGGTTGTTAACGCAAACAGAGCGTTCGCGAAGCTTTCTGCGCCCCGGTGAACTGCACGTTTGCCCGGGGCGTGGGGATTCTGTGGCGGCCGTCGTAACGGAACTGAAACCTCAGACCCTCTGGTCACCTCTCATGTTTGCGTTAACAATCCTTGCTGCGCGCACGTCATCAGATTCGCACGATCCCGCACAGCGAAGTGCATCCGTAGGGAGAAGCATGCGTTCCATCAAGTTCGCCGCCGCTACCGCCGCCTCCTCGGCGCTGGTTCTCGTCCTCACCGCGTGCGGATCGAGCACGAAGACCGTGGACGCGCAGGCGTCGTCCGCCGCCGCCGGCGGCAACAGCGGGGCCCTGATCGGCATCACCATGCCGACCAAGTCCTCCGAGCGCTGGATCCACGACGGCGACAACCTCAAGTCCGCGCTGGAGAAGCTGGGTTACAAGGTCGACCTGCAGTACGCGGAGAACGACATCCCGACCCAGGTCAACCAGATCGAGGACCAGATCACCAAGGGCGCCAAGCTCCTGATCGTCGCCTCCATCGACGGCACCGCGCTCACCACCCAGCTGCAGGAGGCCGCGGACAAGCACATCCCGGTCATCGCCTACGACCGGCTGATCCGCAACACCCCCAACGTCGACTACTACGCCACCTTCGACAACTATAAGGTCGGCGTGGAGCAGGCCACCGAGCTGCTGGTCGGCCTGGGCCTGAAGAAGGAGGACGGCTCCGCCGGCACGGCCAAGGGTCCGTTCAACATCGAGCTGTTCGCCGGTTCGCCCGACGACAACAACGCCACCTTCTTCTTCAACGGCGCGATGGACACGCTCAAGCCCTACATCGCCAACAAGACCCTGGTCGTCAAGAGCGGCGAGACCGACTTCAAGACGGTCGCCATCCTGCGCTGGGACCCGGCCACGGCCCAGAAGCGGATGGAGGACCTGATCACCAAGACCTACTCCTCCGGCGCCAAGGTCCAGGGCGTGCTCTCGCCCTACGACGGCCTGTCCATCGGCATCCTGTCCGCCCTCAAGAGCGCCGGCTACGGCACCGCGGGCCAGCCCTACCCGGTGGTCACCGGCCAGGACTCCGAGCTGGCCTCGGTCAAGTCCATCCTGGCGGGCGAGCAGTTCTCCTCCGTCTACAAGGACACCCGCCAACTCGCCGCCGTCACCGCCAAGATGGCCGACGCCGTGCTCAAGGGCACCAAGCCCCAGGTGAACAACACCACCGACTACAACAACGGCGTCAAGGTCGTCCCGGCGTACCTGCTGCAGCCCGTCGCGATCTACAAGGACAACGTGCAGAAGGAGCTCGTCGACACCGGCTACTACACCCAGGCGCAGCTGAACGGCTGACGCACCGTATCTCCCGCCGGACGGGGCGGGTGCCTGCGCCCCGTCCGGCGGTGACCGGCTGCTGCACAGAACAGGAGGTGCGGTGCGATGGCCGACGTCATCCTCGAGATGCGCGACATCACCAAGACGTTCCCCGGCGTCAAGGCCCTGCAGGAGGTCAACCTGTCCGTCCGCCGCGGTGAGATCCACGCGATCTGCGGGGAGAACGGCGCGGGCAAGTCCACCCTGATGAAGGTGCTCTCCGGGGTCTACCCGCACGGCAGCTACGAGGGCGAGATCGTCTTCGACGGCGAGCCGTGCCGGTTCTCCGGGATCCGCGACAGCGAGCAGCGCGGCATCGTGATCATCCATCAGGAGCTCGCGCTGTGCCCGCAGTTGTCGATCGCGGAGAACATCTTCCTCGGCAACGAGCGGGCGAGCCGCGGCCTGATCGACTGGAACCGGACCAACCACGAGGCCGGGCGGCTGCTGGACCGGGTGGGCCTGCGGGAGAACCCGGTCACCCGGATCGCCGACATCGGCGTGGGCAAGCAGCAGCTGGTGGAGATCGCCAAGGCGCTGTCCAAGGAGGTGAAGCTGCTCATCCTGGACGAGCCGACCGCCGCGCTGAACGACGAGGACTCGGCGCACCTGCTGGACCTGCTGCGCGGGCTGCGCGACCAGGGCATCACCTGCGTGATCATCTCGCACAAGCTCAACGAGATCGCCGCCATCGCCGACTCGACCACGATCATCCGGGACGGCCGCACCATCGAGACCCTGGACATGCGCCGGGATGAGGTGACCGAGGACCGGATCATCTCCGGTATGGTCGGCCGCGACCTGGAGCACCGCTTCCCGCCGCGCACCCCGAACGTGGGCGAGGAGGTGCTGCGGATCGAGGACTGGACCGTGCACAGCCCCACCCAGCGCGACCGGGTCGTCGTGGACCGGGCCAACCTGACGCTGCGCCGCGGCGAGATCGTCGGCCTGGCCGGGCTGATGGGAGCGGGACGCACCGAGCTGGCGATGAGCGTCTTCGGCCGCTCCTACGGCGTCGACATCAGCGGCCGGCTGGTGAAGGACGGCAAGCCGATCGAGGCGCGCACGGTGCGCGAGGCGATCCGGCACGGCATCGCCTACGCCACCGAGGACCGCAAGCGGTACGGACTCAACCTGATCGAGGACATCAAGCGCAACATCTCCGCGGCCGGCATCGGGAAGCTGGCCCGGCGCGGCTGGGTCAACGAGCACGAGGAGCTGGAAGTCGCGGAGCGGTTCCGGTCCTCGATGAACATCAAGGCCCCTTCGGTGCAGGCGGTCACCGGCAAGCTCAGCGGCGGCAACCAGCAGAAGGTCGTGCTGTCCAAGTGGATCTTCACGGATCCGGACGTGCTGATCCTGGACGAGCCCACCCGCGGCATCGACGTCGGCGCCAAGTACGAGATCTACACCATCATCAACCGGCTCGCGGAGGAGGGGAAAGCGGTCCTCGTCATCTCCTCCGAGCTGCCCGAGCTGCTCGGGCTCTGCGACCGGATCTACGCGCTCGCCGAGGGCAGGATCACCGGCGAGGTGGACCGGTCCGAGGCCACCCAGGAGCGCCTGATGCAGTTCATGACCCAACAGCGTGCGAACCACGGACAGGAGCAGGTGCAATGAGCGACGTCGTCCCGGAGGTGGCCCCGGCTCCGGCCGCCGCCGCGCAGGAGAGCGGGGGCGCGAGGTCCTCGCTGCTGCGGCTGCCGGTGAACATCCGCCAGAGCGGCATCTACGTCGCCTTCGCGCTGATCGTGCTGCTGTTCGCGATCCTGACGCACGGTCAGCTGCTGCAGCCCGGCAACATCTCCAACATCATCGTGCAGAACTCCTACATCCTGATCCTGGCGATCGGGATGATCCTGATCATCATCGCCGGGCACATCGACCTGTCCGCGGGCTCGGTGGTCGCGGTGACCGGAGCGCTGTCCGCGGTGCTGATGGTCAATCACCACATGTCCTGGCCACTGGCGTTGCTGGTCACCCTGGTCGCCGGCGGCCTGATCGGGGCCTGGCAGGGCTACTGGATCGCCTACTTCGGCATCCCCGCCTTCATCGTCACCCTGGCCGGCATGCTGCTGTTCCGCGCGCTCACCATGACGGTGCTCGGCAACCAGGGCATCGGCCCGTTCCCGGACGGCGTACGCACCCTGTCCAACGGCTTCACCGGCGGCGCGTTCGGCAACATCGGCCTCGGCCCGCTGGGCGGGGCGGACCTGCTCAGCCTGCTGGTGGGACTGGTGGCCATCGCCGGCTTCGTCCTGGCGCAGTGGCGCACCCGGCGGGCCCGGATCGGCTACGGCCAGGACGTCGAGCCGGTCGCGCTGTTCATCGCGCGGCTGGTGCTGGCCTCGGTCGTGGTGATGGCCGTGGTGGTGCAGCTGGCGCGGTTCAAGAACCTGCCGTGGGTGCTGATCCTGCTGGCCGCGCTGGTGCTGGGGTACTCGCTGATCGCCAACCGCTCGGTGTTCGGCCGCCAGGTCTACGCCATCGGCGGCAACCTGCAGGCGGCGAACCTGTCCGGCATCAAGGTCAAGCAGGTCACGTTCTGGATCTTCGTCAACATGGGCGTGCTGGCCGCGCTCGCCGGCGTGGTCTTCGCGGGCCGGCTCAACCAGGCGGGGCCGACGGCGGGCACCAACTTCGAACTCGACGCCATCGCGGCCGCGTTCATCGGCGGTGCGGCGGTGCAGGGCGGCGTCGGCAAGGTGGTCGGCGCGATCACCGGTGGCCTGATCATGGGCATCATCAACAACGGCATGTCGCTGCTGGGCGCGCCCACCGAGCGCGTGATGCTGGTGAAGGGCCTGGTGCTGCTCGCGGCCGTGGCCTTCGACGTGTGGGCCAAGCGCCGCGTCGGCACCGGCGGGCGCTGAGGCCGCGAGGGCGGTGAGCCGCCGTCAGCTCCGGGCCCCGACCCTGGTCCCGTGGTCCCGCTCGTGCGGGAACCGGACCGGGGTCGGGGCCTCGGCGTGCCGGACCCGGGCCCGGGCGGCGCGGATGCGCTGGGCGGCGGCGGTGGCGGCGACCAGGAGGAGGCCGAGGGCGAAGCTCGCGAGGAGGCCGTAGGCGAGCAGGTCGGCGGGCTGGGCAGGCATGGTCCGGTTCCTTCGTGGGGCGGCAGATGCAGCGTCTACCCGCCGCGCGCCGTAGGACACCCTCCCGGGACCGCCCTCACTCGTCCGGGTGAAGCTCCGCGCGGATGCGTGCGGCGACCTCCGCGGCGTGCTCCTCGTCGCGGTAGCGGGTGCGCGGCCAGAAGAAGCCGCGCAGCCCGTCCTTGCGGTTCCGGGGGACGACGTGCACGTGCAGGTGCGGCACCGACTGGCTGACCCGGTTGTTCTGCGCGACGAACGAACCGGCGGCCTCCAGGCCCGCCTCCACGGCGCCGGCCACCCGCTGCACCGCGCGGAAGTAGGGGCCGAGCCGGTCCGGCGGCAGGTCGGTCAGGGTCGGCACGTGGTCGCGCGGCACGACCAGGCAGTGGCCGGGGAACAGCGGTCGCCGGTCCAGGAACGCGAGGGCGGCGGGGGAGTCCAGCACGACGTGCGCGGGCTCCCGGCCGGCGATGACCGCGCAGAAGACGCAGGACGGGTCGGTGGGCTGCATGACACCCAGTCAAGCCCACGCCGCCGCCGGTGCCCGGGCTTATCGTGGAGGTGTCCTTCAGGAACCGTCGGAACATGCGAGGCGGTCACCATGAAACTGCTCGACAGACTCAGGCACCATCACCCGGACACGCAGGCCCCGCCGCTGCCGTCCCGCGCGGACGTGGTCGACTCCGAGGGCGGCTCGTTCGTCCACGAGCGCGGCGTCGCCTTCGTGGAGGTCGAGCCGCTGGCCGCGGACAGCCGGTACCGCGTGCTGCACCTGGCCGGCTACGGCACCACGCCGGTGGCGCGGGAGGAGTTCCTGCCGACGATCCGCCGCTCGTTCCCCGGTATCGACATCGACGATCCCGACCAGGTGCACTGGGCCGACCATCCGTGGGAGTGGCCGAGCTGGCACCCCGGCCAGGCCTGAGCCCCCGTCCCCCTGCCCGGTAGCGCCGGACGCCGCGTCAGCTTCCTTGCGGTGTCCGGCTGTTGCCGTGCGGGGCGCGGCCGGTCCGCAGGTGGGCGGCGAGGTGCCGGGTGAGGCGGCCGGCGACGACGGCCAGGGTGGCCGCCCACACCAGGCCGAACAGGAAGAGCACCTGCGGGCGCCAGACCTCTGCCGCCACCGCGGCGAGGGCGACCGAGGTGGTGCACAGCAGCAGTACCGCGAAGACGGGAACCTTGCCGAGGGCCTGGACGTAGTGGTGCCGTCGCAGCGGATGCATGGTGCTGAGCGAGCGCTCGAGGTCCTCGTCGGCGCGCAGCGCCGTCTCGATCTCCGCGAGGATCCGCCGCTCGCGCGAGGACAGGGGTGCGCCTGACCGATCCATCGCCGTCACCTCCGCACGCCGTCTGCCGGTGACCGCCCGACATCAGGAGAATGCCCGGCGCGCTGCCGATCTAACGCCGCCCGTGGGTGCATCCGCCGGGCGGCGGGTAGGGGGACTGCTGGGGCGGTCGAGACTGCCGAGGAGGAGCCATGGCTCTGGAGCGGGAACAGACCCGTGAGGACCGGTTGCGGGTGCTGGGCGAGGTCCGGGCGGGCGGGGCGCCGGCACTGATCCGGGTGCTGCTGCGGGCCCGACTGGGGGACGAGGCCGCCGCCGAGGCGCGCCCGGCGGAGCTGCTGGACGCGCTGCCGGAGACCAACTGGCTGGACGACCAGGCGATCCTGCGCGGCGCGCGGATCGGGGTGGACGACCGGCTGTGCGATCTGACGCCAGCGCAGCGCGCTACGCTCGTCGACACCCTGTTCCGGCTTCCGGTGCACCGTCCGTGAGGCGGGACGCGAGCACGCGGCACCACGGAGGCGGCGGATGAGGTTCGGCCTGCTGGGCACCGGCCACTGGGCGGCGCAGACCCACGCGGCGGCGATCGCCGCGCACCCGCGGGCGGAGCTCGCCGCCGTCTGGGGCCGTGACCCGGCGAAGGCCCGGCAGCTGGCCGACGGCCACGGCGCGCGTGCCTACGCGGACGTGGACGCGTTGCTGGCGGAGGTGGACGCCGTCGCGGTGGCGCTGCCGCCGGACGTCCAGGCGCCGCTCGCCGTGCGGGCCGCCCGGGCCGGGCGGCACCTGCTGCTCGACAAGCCGCTGGCGTTGACCCTGGCCGAGGCCGACGCCGTGGTGGACGCGGTCGCGGAGGAGGGTGTGGCCTCGCTGGTCTTCTTCACCAACCGTTTCTGCCCGCCCGCCGAGCGGTTCCTGCGGCAGGCGGCGGAGCAGGGCGGCTGGGAGGGGGCGCGGCTGACCACGCTGGGATCGATCTTCCAGCCGGGGAACCCCTACGGCGCCTCGCCCTGGCGGCGCGAGCACGGCGGGCTGTGGGACATCGGCCCGCACGCGCTCGCCCAGCTGTTGCCGGTGCTGGGGCCGGCGGTCGAGGCCGCAGCCCTGCCGGGCCCGCGCGGCGCCGCCCATGTTCTGCTGCGGCACGCCTCCGGTGCGGTCAGCACGCTGACCCTGGGCCTGGACGCGCCGCCCGCGGCCGTGACGCACGAGCTGGCGTTCTTCGGCCAAGGGGGCTGGGTGGTGCCGCCGGACCGGGAGTTGGGACCGGTCGAGGCCTACGGTGTCGCGCTCGACGCGCTGCTGCGCAACGCCCGGGAGGGCCGGGAGGATCCGCGCGACGTGCGCTTCGGCCGGGAGGTCGTCGCGGTGCTGGAGGCCGCGGCGGTCTCACTGCGGGAGGGGCGGACGGTCGCGGTGGCGGGCCGCAGCCGGGTCGGCGCGGGTGGCTGAGCCTTCCTCAACCGTTCGCCCCTCCAAGGGGGTTCAGCTGTTGTTGCGGCGGTAGAGCGCGCCGGTGGTGATCAGGCCCAGACCGAAGATGGCGGCGCACCACCAGAACGCCGTGGTGTAGCTGTGGAGTTGGGCCTGGGCCAGCACCGTCGGGCCGGGGCGGTGGCTGCGCAGGTAGTGCGCCGCCGCGCTGGTGGCCAGGGTGTTGAGCAGGGCGGTGCCGATGGAGGCGCCGATCTGCTGCATGGTGTTGACCGTGGCCGACGCGGCACCGGCCTCGCCCGCGGCCACCCGCGCGGTCGCCTGGTTGAAGGCCGGCGGCATCACGTGGCCGAGGCCGAGGCCGAGGACCAGCAGGGGTGGCAGCACCTCGCCGGCGTAGTCACCGGTCAGGCCGATACCGGTGAGCCAGACCATGCCGGCGGCGGCCAGCGCCATGCCGACCGGCACCGCGACCTTGGGGCCGAGCCGAGGCACCGTCAGATTCACCGCCAGCTGGGCGGAGACCATCAGCGCGGCGATCATCGGCAGGAAGGCCAGGCCGGTCCGCACCGGGCTGTAGTGCAGCGTCGCTTGCAGGTAGTAGATGAGGAAGAGGAAGACGCCGAACATCCCGGAGGCGGCCACGGCGACGGCCGCGAGGGAGGCCGCCCGGTTGCGGTCGCGCAGGATGCGCAGCGGCAGCAGCGGGTGGGCGGCGCGGGTCTGCCAGACGCCGAAGAGGGCGAGCAGCAGGGCGCCCGCGACGAGCCAGCCCCAGGTCATGGCCGAGGACCAGCCGCGCGAGTCGGCGTTGGAGAGGCCGTAGACGAGGGAGAACAGCCCCGCCGAGACCAGCAGGGTGCCGGGCAGGTCGAGCCGGGCCGTGCGGTCGCGCGTGCTCCGGGGGAGCACGGCAAGCCCGCCGAGCAGCGCGAGGACGGCGAAGACCAGGTTGACGTAGAGGGTCCAGCGCCAGCTCAGGTGCTCCGTGAGCAGGCCGCCGAGCAGCAGGCCGATGGCGCCGCCGGTGCCGGCGATGGCGCCGTAGACGCCGAAGGCCCTGGCCCGGTCCTTGCCCGCGGTGAACGTGGTGTTCAGCAGGGACAGGGCGGCGGGCGCCAGCAGGGCGCCGAACATGCCTTGCAGGGCCCGGCCGGCGATCAGCACCTCGAAGCTGCCCGCGGCGCCGGCCAGAGCGGAGGCCCCGGCGAAGCCGAGGACGCCGGTCAGGAACACGAGCTTGCGCCCGACCAGGTCGGCCAGCCTGCCGCCGAGCAGCAGCAGGCTGCCGAAGGCCAGTGAGTAGGCGGTGACGACCCACTGCCGGTCGGCGTCCGAGAAGCCCAGGGTGCGCTGGGCGGAGGGGAGGGCGATGTTCACGATCGTGGCGTCGAGCACGACCATCAGCTGGGCCAGGCCGACGACGGCCAGGACCCACCAGCGACGGGCGGGCGCGTCGGTGGCGACGGACACCGGTGTGAGCGAGAGGTCTGCAGTCATGGGTCCACTCAATTCAACAGTCGTTGAGTTTCCTCGTTGCTAGGATTCTGCAGGCGTTGAATTTCTCCTGTCAACGTGAAGACGAGCGAAGCGGAGCATCTGTGACATCCGTGTCCCGCCGACGTGCCGGGCGGCCTCCCGGCGAGAGCCGCACCCGCGAGCGGATCCTCGGCGCGGCCCGGTCGCTCTTCGCGGAGCAGGGCTTCGACCGGACCTCGCTGCGCGGCGTAGCGGCGGCGGCGGGCGTCGACGTCGCCCTGGTCTCCCACTACTTCGGCAGCAAGCAGCGCCTGTTCGCGGAGGCCGCCGCGCTGCCCGTCGATCCGGCCGAGGTCGTGCCACGGGTGCTCGCCGGGCCCCGCGAGGAGATCGGGCGGCGGTTGATCGAGCAGGTGCTCGACATCCTCGACGCCCCCGAGTCGAGACAGCGCGTCGTCGCCCTGATCCGGGCCGCCGCCTCGGAGGAGGGTGCGGCCCAGGTCGTCCGCGAACGACTCGCCCGGGAGATGCTGGAGCCGGTCGCCGCGGCGCTCGGCTCCAGCGACGCCCCGCTGCGGGCCGCGCTCACCAACGCCCAGATCGTGGGGCTGGTGATGAGCCGTCACATCCTGGGCGTCGAAGCGACGGTGGCGGCGGGCCGCGAGCAGCTGGCGGCGGCGCTCGCCCCCGCCCTCCAGCATTTCCTGACCGGGCCGCTTGACCGTCGGTAGCGCCCGCTAGAGTCCTCCCTGCCGCGATCACCGTGGCACGGACGAGTGTTGTCGAACGGGGTGGGGGACATGAAGTACAGGCGCGCGCTCGTCGGGATCGGCTCGGCGGCCGCCCTCGCGATCGTGCTGGACGTGGGCATCTCGCTGCTGGACGCCTTCGACCGCACCGACGGCGGCCAGGTGGCAGTGGTCCGCAACGGCGGCCCCTTCGACGACCGCAACATCCGCCAGGTGATCCAGCCTGCCTCCGGCCTGACCTGGATCGGCTGGTACTCGGACGTGCACAAGTACCCGTCGCAGCAGCGGTTCTACACCATCACCTCGGATGCGAAGCGCGGCGACCGGCCGGGCGTCGACGTCGTGCACACGCCCTCCGCGGACGGTGTCGACATGGGGATCGAGGGCACCCTCTACTTCACCCTCAACCTGGACGACAAGACGCTGCGGGACTTCGACGACAAGTTCGGCACCCGCACCTTCACGGCCGCCGACGGCAAGCAGTACCACGCCTACGACGGGACCGACGGCTGGTCCGCCTTCCTGGACCAGATCATCCGCCCGGTCATCGACAACGACCTGCGCGAGCAGATCGCGGACTTCCGCTGCGCGGAGCTGGTCTCCTCCTGCGCGCTGGTCCAGAACGCCGGCACCACGGCGACGGCCGCGAGCACGGCGGGCAAGTCGAACAACTCCAACATCGCGGCCGTCCAGAACGCCATCAACACCTCGCTCGAGCAGGACCTGCAGAGCACGCTGGGCGACAAGTTCCTGATCAACCTGCGCTTCAACCTGGTCCGGGTGACCCTGCCGGACAACGTCCAGGCCGCCGTCGACAAGGCGCAGGCGGCCTTCGCCGCGGTGTCCGAGGCCCAGGCCAAGGTCGCCCAGGCCAAGGCGGAGGCGCAGGCCAACGAGATCCGGCAGCAGGGCTACTCCAAGTGCCCGGCCTGCGCCACGATCGACGAGATGAAGGCCATCCCGCCGAACGTCACCACCTTCGCCCCGGGCTCCGGCTTCGCGATCACCCCGGGGACGAAGTAGGCCGCGGAGGTTCCGCCGAAGCGGTGACGGCGGGCCGTGCCCGCCGGGGCCTCCGGGCGACTCCAGAGGGGGCGTTTTACGGTGTTTTGATGCGACTCGTTTCGTGGTGGGCCCTGATCTCGTCGGCCTGCGCGCCTGTCGTCCTGGTGGGCGGCTGGACGGTCGCCGAGCGGCTCTACGGACCCGGGTACGACTGGTGGACGGACACGATCAGCACCCTCGCCTCCGACGGCGCCGCCGGGCGCTGGGTGATGACCGCCGCCGTGATCGGACTGGGCATCTGCCACCTGATCACCGCCATCGGCCTGCGCGCCGCGTCCCTGGCCGGCCGGCTGGCGCTGGCGGCGGGGGGCGTGACGGCGTTCGTGCTGGCCTGGTCGCCGGAGCCGCCGAGCGGCGGCTCGCTGCGCCACGGGTGGGTGGTCGCCATCGGCTTCACGCTGCTCGCGCTCTGGCCGGTGCTGGCCGCGCGCGGCCGGCCGCGCGAGAGCGTGCCGTGGACCTTGCGCGTCCCCTCGGCCGTGGCGGTGACGGTACTGCTCGCGCTGGGGGCCGTCTGGTTCGTGCTGGCGCTGCGCCACCACGGCGCCGCCGGGCTGGCGGAGCGGGTGCTGACGACGGCTCAGTCGCTCTGGCCGTTCGTGGTGGTGGCTTCCTGTCTGCGTTCCACTTCGCGGACCTGACGGGTGGTCACCACCCAGGACGCGAGCAGGAACACCGGCAGGGAGACGGCGAGCAGCAGCAGGCCACCGGTGATGGCGCTGGACAGGAAGTCGCCGGACTGCTTGGCGATGCCGTAGTAGTAGCCGATCGAGACCGCCATCAGCAGCAGGTAGCCGCCCCCGGCGGTGATCACCACCTGGCGCACGAACCCGGGCCAGCCGGTGCGGGGGAGGCCGGGCCGCGCGCGACCCCGGGCGGACCGGAGCAGGCCGGCGGCGAGGGCGGCCATCAGGACCAGGTAGCCGAGCAGCATGGGCAGGATGTCGGAGCGGAGCAGCGGGCCGCCGCCCGGGGTGCTGGGCGGCCCGGTGTCCGGCAGGCCCTCACCCTCGGGCCCGCGCAGGAGGAAGTGCCAGCCCCGGACGAAGGCGTGCCACCCGAACCAGAGCCAGAGGGCGAAGAGGGCCCATCTGCCCCAGACGCTGCGCATGACCGCGCGGAGGGTGTCGCTGAGGGTCGGGAAGCCGTCCCCGACGCGGACGAGCCCGAGGCCCTCCCAGGCGAAGAGCGCGCCGAAGAGGAGGGCCCAGACGAGGTAGCCGATCCATCGGTGTGTACCCATTGCGCAGCCGCCTCCACGAGCCACGAGCCAAGATCTGCCCCGTGCACCATCGTGCATCGCGCCCCCGCCAGGGGCGCGAGGAACTGCGCGAGCGACACACCACCCGGGGAGGTTCGTCCCCGTGTGCGGGTCGGACCTCCCCGGGTGGTGGGCCGACCGCGCCGGGGGCACCTCCCGCCGTGGGGGCACCGCCGGCCGAAGGCCGGGGGAGGGTGCGGATCCTCGCGCCCCTAACGGGGCAGCGTGGGCGGCCGCTGCAGGCCGATGCGGGCGCCTACGGCGCCGATGTGACGGATGAGCAGGTCCCTGGCGGCGGTCCGGTCCGCCCGGGTGAGGGCGCGGGCCAGGGCGGTGTGCTCCTCGATGTCCGCGGTCACGTGGGCCGGCTGGGACGTGGACGCCGCGGAGACGCGGATCTGCTGGTCCCACAGGGTGGCGTGGGACGCCGCCAGCACGCTGTTGCCGCCCGCCCGCATCAGGCAGGCGTGGAACTCCCGCGCCGTGTCCAGGGTCTGACGGGACGACGGGCCGCCGGCCGCGTCCGCCTCCCGGGTGGCCAGTGCCAGCAGCTCCTCGCCGGTCGCGCGGACGACGGAGTCGTCCTGCTGGGCGAGGGAGTCCAGGGCGAACAGTTCCATCAGCAGCCGCGCCTGGAGGACCGCCGTGGCCTCGCCGGGGCTGACCGGGACGACCATCGCGCCGCGCTTCGGGTACAGGCGCAGGAACCCCTGGGCCTCCAGGCGCAGGAAGGCCTCCCGGACGGGGGTGCGGGAGATCCCGAGCTCGGCGGCGACGGAGCCCTCGGAGAGCAGCTCGCCGCCGGGGTACGCGCCGTCCAGCAGGCGGCCGCGCAGGTGGGCGTAGGCGAGGTCGGCGGCGGGCAGGGACTTCGGGACGGACCCATTCGGCATGGACCCATTCTGACGTGCGCCGACGCATCCTGCATCCATGCTTGCATCTATGCTTGCACGCATGCTTGCATGAGGACGCCGACCAGGCCTCCCGCGACGGCACAAGAAAGGTGGTCCGGTGTGCGCACCGCGCTCTTCGTGACCTGTCTCAACGACGCGCTCTTCCCCCGTTCCGGACAGGCGGCCGTTACCCTGCTGCGCCGGCTCGGCGTGGCGGTGGACTTCCCGCCGGGGCAGAGCTGCTGCGGGCAGATGCACTGGAACACCGGCTACCGCGCCGAGACGGCCCGGCTGGCCCGGCGCTTCGTCGAGGTCTTCGGCGGGTACGACGCCGTGGTCGTGCCGTCCGCCTCCTGCGGCGGGATGCCCGCCGAGGCGTACGCGCTGGCCGCCGAGGGGGCGGGCGACGCCGGGCTGGCGCGGGAGGCGCGCGAACTCGCGCCCCGCGTGCACGAGCTGACGGCGTATCTGACCGACGTCCTCGGCGTCGAGGACGTCGGGGCCTACTTCCCGCACCGGGTCACCTACCACCCGACCTGCCACAGCCTGCGCGCCGTGCCGGTCGGGGACCGGCCCTACCGGCTGCTGCGCGCGGTCGCGGGGGTCGACTTCGTCGCACTGCCCGCGCAGGAGGAGTGCTGCGGCTTCGGCGGCACCTTCTCCGTCAAGAACCCCGCCGTCTCCGGGGCGATGAACGGGGACAAGGCGCGGCACGTCGTGGAGACCGGCGCCGCGGTGCTGGCGGCCGTGGACAACTCGTGCCTGATGAACATCGGCGGCCGGCTCGCCAAGGACGGCCACGCCGTGCGCACCATGCACCTGGTGGAGATCCTGGCCCGGACCCGGGAGGACGGGCCGATGCCGGGACTCCCGCTCGCAGCAGGGGAGTTGACCCGATGAGCCGCACCTTCGTCGGCTGGCCCGCGTTCCCGCGCGCCGCCGAGGCCGCCACCAGGAACGAGCAGCTGCGGGCCAACGTCCGCCGTGCCACCGGGACCATCCGCGGCAAGCGGGCCAGGCTGGTCGCCGAGCGGCCCGACTGGGAGGCACTGCGCGACAGCGCCGCCGCGGTCAAGGACGAGGTGCTGGCCCACCTGGACAGCTACCTGCTCCAGGTCGAGGAGCGGGTCACGGCGGCCGGAGGCACCGTGCACTGGGCGCGGGACGCGGAGGAGGCCAACCGGATCGTCACCGGTCTGGTGCGGGAGACCGGCGCCCGCGAGGTGGTCAAGGTCAAGTCGATGCTGACCGAGGAGATCGGCCTCGACAACGCGCTGGAGGCCGCCGGGATCAGCGCGCGGGAGACCGATCTCGCGGCAGCCATCGTGCAGTTGGGCGACGACCTGCCGTCCCATGTCGTGGTCCCCGCGCTGCACCGGAACCGGGCCGAGATCCGCGACATCTTCGTCCGCGAGATGGGCCGCCACGGCCGGCCCGCCCCCGAGGGGCTGACGGACGACCCGCCGCAGCTGGCCGAGGCCGCGCGGCTGCACCTGCGGGAGAAGTTCCTCAGGGCCGAAGTGGCCGTCAGCGGCGCCAACTTCCTGGTCGCCGAGACGGGGACGCTGGTCGTCGTCGAGTCCGAGGGCAACGGGCGGATGTGCCTGACGCTGGCGGACACGCTGGTGTCCGTGGTCGGGATCGAGAAGGTGGTGCCCACCTGGCGCGACTTGGAGGTCTTCCTGCAGCTGCTGGCACGCAACGCCACCGGCGAGCGGATGGCGCCGTACACCACCACGTTCACCGGGGTCACCCCCGGCGACGGGCCGCAGACCTTCCACCTGGTCCTGGTCGACAACGGGCGCACCCGCGCGCTGGCCGACGAGGTCGGCCGCCAGGCGCTGCGCTGCATCCGCTGCGGCGCCTGCATGAACATCTGCCCGGTCTACGAGCGCACCGGAGGCCAGGCCTACGGCTCGGTCTACCCGGGGCCGATCGGCGCGATCCTCAACCCGCTGCTGAAGGGCGCGGACGACCCGCAGACGGCGTCCCTGCCGTACGCGTCCTCGCTGTGCGGGGCGTGCAACGAGGTCTGCCCGGTGCGGATCCGCTTCACCGACGTGCTGCTGGAGCTGCGGCACCAGGTCGCCGAGGGCGACGCCGAGGTCAAGCACCCGGCGGAGAAGGCGGCGCTGCGGGCGGTCGGCGCGGTGATGGAGCATCGGACCGCGTGGAACGCGGCGGTCCGGGCGGCGGGCCTGGCCGGGCCGCTGGTGCCGAAGAAGAAGCTGCCGGGTCCGCTGGGCGGCTGGACCGACAGCCGCAGCGTGCCGGAGATCCCGAAGGAGTCCTTCCGCGCCTGGTGGAAGCGGACGGACGGAGGAACCAAGTGAGCGGAACGACGAGCGCCCGCGAGGACATCCTGGGCCGGATCCGGGCCGCGACGGCGGGGCTGCCCGAGGGACCGGTGCCGGTGCCGCGGGAGTACCTGCGGCACGCGCCGGGCGTGGCGCCGGAGGACCGGGACGCGGTGCTGGAGCTGTTCGCCGAGCGGTTGGCGGAGTACGGGGCGGCGGTGCACCGGACCGGGCCGGACGGCGTGGCGTCCGTGCTTGCGGTGGCACTGCCGGCGGGGCGCGCCGTGGTGCCGGAGGGCTTCCCGCAAGCGTGGCTGGAGCAGTGGGCGGGCGAGGCGGTGGCGGACCGGCCGCCGCTGCCGCACGCTGAACTCGACGGTCTGGACGCGGTGCTCACGACCTGTGCGGCGGGGATCGCGGACTCGGGCACGATCGTGCTGGACGCCGGCCCCGGCCAGGGGCGGCGGGCCGCCACGCTGCTGCCGGACCTGCACGTGTGCGTGGTCCGTGCCGGGCAGGTGGTGTCCTCGATGCCCGAGGTGCTGGGCCGACTGGATCCGCGCCGTCCGCTGACCTGGATCAGCGGGCCCTCCGCGACCGCGGACATCGAGATGATCCGGGTCCAGGGCGTGCACGGCCCGCGGCGGCTGACCGTGGTGCTGGTCGAGGACGGCGAGGGCGCCCGTCACGCGGAAGGGACTGACTGAGCGTCAACATCGGTGCGTGATCCGGCGGACCAGGTCCCGCCAGCCGCGCTCCAGATCCTCCACGGACCTGCCGCGCTCGGTGAGCAGGTACTTGACCTGGCTCGGCTCGAAGAACCCGAGCAGGACCTGCGTCAGTTGCTCCACGTCCCCGCCCACCTTGGCCTGCTGGAGCAGCATGGCGATGTGCGTCGCGTGCACCCGGGCCGGACCGACGCCCAGGCGCTTGACCGGCTCCCGGCTCGCGGCCACGAAGACGTCGAGGTGCCGCTCCAGGTGCCGCAGCAGGGCCGCGCCGAAGGCTTCGAGCCGCTCGACCGGCGGGGCGCCCGGGCCGAGCGGCGGCGGGCCGAAGATGAACGCCTGCTGGAAATCCCGCTCGCCCTGGTCGAGCAGGGCGTACATGAGCCCGGCGCGGTCGCCGAAGCGGCGGAAGACCGTGCCCTTGCCGACGCAGGCGGCGGCGGCGACCGCCTCCATCGTCACGTTCTCCGCGCCCTGCTCCCGCACCAGCGTCTGGGCGGCTTCCAACAGCTTGGCGCGGTTGCGCGCGGCATCGGCCCGCACGACGGGCGGGGCGGAGAGGGAGAGGGGCAGCGGCTCGGACGGCATGGAAGCAGCGTAGCGCGCGGGGAAGACAAATGGACCCTGGTCCGTTTAGTGTGTTAGAAATCAGCAAGCGGACCTCGGTCCGATTGCCCGCCCGCAGCTATCCCCTTGCTTGGAGTTCCCATGTCCGTCAAGATCGCCGCTCTGGTCGGCAGCCTCCGCGCCGGCTCGCACAACCGCCAGCTGGCCGAGGCCGCGGTGAAGGTCGCTCCCGAGGGCGTCGAGGTCGTCATCGTCGAGGGCCTGGCCGACGTCCCGTTCTACAACGAGGACATCGACGTCGAGGGCGCCGCTCCGGCCGCCGCCGTCGCGCTGCGCACGGCCGCCGCCGACGCCGACGCCTTCCTCTTCTTCTCGCCCGAGTACAACGGCACCATCCCGGCCGTGCTGAAGAACGCCATCGACTGGCTGTCCCGCCCGTACGGCGCCGGCGCGCTGTCCGGCAAGCCGGTCGCCGTCGTCGGCACCGCCTACGGCCAGTTCGGCGGCGTCTGGGCGCAGGACGAGGCCCGCAAGGCCGCCGGGATCGCCGGCGCCAAGGTCCTCGAGGAGGCCAAGCTCTCCGTCCCCGGCTCCGTGGTCCGCTTCGCCGAGACCCACCCGGTGGACGACGAGGAGGTCACCGGCCAGCTGGTGACCGTGCTGGAGCAGGTCGCCGCCGCGGTGGCCGCCCCCGCCGCCGCCTGAGCAGCGCCACGCGCCTGACGTCCCGTCAGTTCGGCCCTGCGCCCGGATCCTCCGGGCGGGGGGCCGTCCGCGCTTCCAGGGCGTGCAGGACAGCGACCATGTCCGCCTCCCCGTGGCCGAGGGCGACGGTCTCGCGGAACAGCTCGTGGCACACGTCCAGCAGGGGGGAGGCCGCGCCCGCCGCCCGCGCCGCCTCGGCGACCAGCCGGTTGTTCTTGAGCACGTCCAGCGCCGCCGCCTGGGCCGCGAAGTCGCGCTTGGCCAGCTTGGGCGTCTTCATGGCCGAGACCGCGCTCGCCATCGGGCCCGCGCCCACCACGTCGAGGAAGAGCCGGGTGTCCAGCCCGCTGCGCTCGGCGAGGTGGAAGGCCTCGGTGAAGCCGGTGACCGTGGTGATCAGGAAGAGGTTGACGGCCAGCTTGAGCCGCAGCGCCTGCGGCGGTGTGCCGCAGTCGAAGACCTCCCGGCACAGCGGTTCCAGCAGCGGGCGGACGGCCGCCACGGTTTCCGGGTCGCCGGCCAGCATGCCGATCAACTGGCCGGTGGCCGCGGGCACATGGGATCCGGAGACCGGCGCCTCCAGATAACTCCCGCCCGCCGCGCGGATGTCGGCGTCGAGCCCGGCCGAGTACGCGGGCGCGGTCGTGCCCAGGTGCACCACCGTGCGCCCGGCCACCAGGTCCGCGAACTCTCTTGTGCCGCGCCGCAGTACGGCGTCCATCGCCGCCTCGTCGGCGAGCATCAGCATCACCGTCCGCGCCTCGGCGAAGACCTGCGCCGAGGAGGCGGCGACCCGCGCGCCGGCCTGCCGCAGCGGCGCGCAGCGCGCGGGCGTGCGGTTCCACACCAGCAGGTCCGTGCCCGCCGCCGCGAGCCGCAGCGCCATGGGCTGCCCCATGATGCCGAGTCCCAGGAATCCCACGTCCGCCACGGCCGAACCTCCGCGCCCGCTTGCTCGCTATGACGAGCGTCATAATAATCAGGTCTATGACCGTTGTCATAGACCGGCCGCGCGGCCGGGACGAACTGGACGGGCTGGTCGCCGCCTGCTCGGCGGAGACGCTGCGGCAGCGCTTCTGCGGGCAGGTCGGCGCCCTGCCGCCGCGCTACGCGGCGGGGGTGCTCGCCGGGCCGCCCACGCGCCACGACGCGCTGGTCGCCCGGGCGGGATCGGCGGTCGTCGGCCTGGCCAGCCTCGTCGCCGAGGGGGACGACGCCGGCGAACTCGGGGTGCTCGTGGCGGACGCCTGGCAGCGGCGGGGCGTCGGCCGGGCGCTGACCACCGCGCTGCTGGAGCGGGCCCGCGACCGGGGGCTGAAGCGGTTCGGGGTGCTGGTGCTGCCGGGTCGGACCCGGCTGCTGGCCTCGCTTTCGCGGCAGTGGGAACTCGTCGAGTGGTCCATCGGCCCGGACGGGACGAGCTGTGTCTATAGGCTGTTCTGAGCCCGCGTCAGCAGGGCCCCGGCGCACAGGAGGTGGATGATGGGCACGTCGCAGCGCGGCCCGCGCGAGCGGATGGTTTTCAGCGCGGCACAGCTGATCCGCCGCGACGGGGTGGGCGCCACCGGCATGCGCGACGTGGCCGCCCACGCGGAGGCCCCGCGCGGCTCGCTGCAGCACTACTTCCCGGGCGGCAAGGAGCAGTTGGTCGCCGAGGCGGTCACCTGGGCGGGTGACTACGCCGCCCGGCGGGTCGCCCGGTTCATGGCCGCGATGGCCCAGCCGACGCCCAGCGGGCTGCTGGCCGGCATGGCGGGGCAGTGGATCGACGAGTACCTCGGCGTGGGCTTCGCCTCCGGCTGCCCGGTGGCCGCCGCCACGGTGGACTGCGCGGACGCCGTCGACTCGGTGCGCGCCGCGGCGGCCGACGCCTTCGCGGCGTGGGCGCGTCCGCTGGCCGAGGCCCTGCGCGAGATGGGCGTGCCGGAGCAACGGGCCGGGTCCCTCGCCACCGTGATGATCAGCGCCGTCGAGGGTGCCATCCTGATCGCGCGCGCGGAACGGGACGTGCGCGCGCTGGAGGCGGTGGTCGAGGAGGTCGGCCCGCTGCTGGACGCGGCGGCGGGGATCAGAGCCGACCGGTGATCTTCTCCGGCTTGACCCGGACGACCAGGCGCGGTCCGTCGTTGACGGAGTCGGGGTTGAAGTCGATGTAGTCCTGGCCCGTGTACTTGCGCGCGACCCGGTTGAGGACGCTGTGGTCCGCGTCCTCGGTGACCTCGGCCGTGCCGCGGATCTCCGCGTACAGGAAGGGCGTGGCCGGCGGGTTGACCATCACCGTGATGCGCGGGTCGCGCAGCAGGTTCCGGCCCTGCTGCCGGGTCGAGGTGGTGGAGATCAGCAGGTCGTCGCCGTCCCGGAGCACCCAGACCACGGTCAGGTGCGGACGGCCGTCGGGCAGCACGGTGGCCACGGTGGCGTAGGGCTTCTCCTCGTCCAGATACCGGACGAGCCCCTCCGAGAACTTCGCACTCACCGTCAGTTTCCTTTCGCCGGTGGACAGCTGGCCATCGGGCTCAACGCGCGGCCGGGCGAGGCGATTCCGGCGAGTGCCGTGTCCGGACAGATCCACCGTGTCGCGGCGCCCGGCACGGCACCGCCAGCCTTCGGCCCGGGGGCCCCACGCCGCGTTGTCGGGCGCGGCCGAGTACATCCGGTACGAGGGCGGCCCTCCGCCTTGCGACCTTCCCCCAGCCTTCGGCCGGGGGGTGCCCCCGGACACCGCAGCCCCGCGAACCTGTCCGGACACGGCACCAGCCGTGGGTCGGCGGGATCGGTGGGGCGGATGTGACCAGAAGCACTTTGTAGATGATCTAAAAATCTGCCTAAGGTGCGGGCGTCCGCGACCCACGCGCGGACGCCCGCACCTGGCACGCCGAATCCTGTCCGCCCGGTCGCGGGGTGCGCCCGAGAACCGAGCACGGACAGGAGCGGGGGAACCGAGTACTGCGCCGGGAGCGGACACGCGCCCGGCTCGGGGTGAAGTCGCGCGCACCGCTGCGCGACCGGGCACCTCCCGCCCGAACCCGACAGCTAACTCCGCAGGCGTCGGAGGAGAACCCATGCCCCGCACGCCCGCGGCGCGGGCCGGCATCGCCGCGCTCGCCGTCACCCCCGCCCTGCTCCTCGCCTTCGCCGGCCACGCCGGCGCGGCCACCTCCGCGCCGCGCCTCGCCGAGGACAGCCTCAGCCCGACCAGGGCCACGCCCGGCCACGCGGTCACCGCCACCCTGCGCGTCCACGCCACCTCGTCGGCCTGCACCACGGTGCGGAGCCTGGGCGTCGCGGTCCGCGACGCGAAGGGGAACAACGTCGACTTCCCCGGCTGGAAGAGCAACGTCCGCGTCTGCCCGGGCGGCCTCACCGTCAACGCCGGGTCCCGCGCGTTCGCGGCCGGTCGCTACTCGGTGTTCGGCGCCTACCTCGACGGCAGCGGCTGGCACAACCTGACCGCCAAGACCCTGACGGTCGCCGCCGCGGCGAGCACCCCGGCCCCGGCGCCGACCCCGGCCAGCACCCCGACTCCCACCAGCACCCCGACGAGCACGCCCACCGGGACCGCGTCGACCGCGCCCTCCGGCAGTGTCGCCGGCGGTTCACTGGCCTGGGACGAGGAGTTCAACTCCCTTTCGCTGGGCTCCCGTTGGAAGGCCGACACGTCCTCCGCCTACCGCTACGGCACGCACAACCCGGACGACAACAAGCTCGACTGGCTGGACCCGAACGACGTGTCCGTCTCCGGCGGCGTCGCCACCTTCACCGCGCAGCCCAGCGGCCACACCCTGGAGAACGGCAAGCAGGCCTGGACCACCGGGCTGCTGACCACCGAGGGCTCGCAGGAGAACTTCCAGGTCCGCACCGGCGACTACGTCGAGGCGCGGGTCAAGCTGCCCAGCGTGCAGGGCGCCTGGCCGGCCCTGTGGACCTGGAAGAACGGCGGCAGCGAGATCGACTCCTTCGAGTACCACCCGGACAACCCGAACCTGCTGGAGCTGACCAACCACGTCAACAGCGGCCAGAAGTACTGGACCGACAGCAACGCGGTGAAGCCCGGCGGCTGGGTCACCATCGGCACCAAGTACGGCGCCAACTCCGTGGACTGGTACGTCAACGGCGTGAAGGTGTACTCCGACGGCACCGGTGTCGGCGCGAACTGGTCCGCCAACCTGATCCTCAACCTGTCGGTCGTGGCCGGTCAGTACCACCCCGCGCCGTCCAGCTCGACGCCGATCACCTTCTCCGCGGACTACGTCCGCGTCTACCGCTGAGCACGCCCCGGCCGACTCACTGGAGCCGGTAGACCACCTCTCCGGACGCCACGGTCAGTTCGACCGTGGCGTCCGCGGGCAGGAAGCCCGGTTCGAACAGGTCCCGGTCCAGCAGGACCAGGTCCGCGCGGGCGCCGACGCGCAGGGAGCCGGCCTGGTCGTCGTGGTTGACGTAGGCGGAGCCCGCGGTGAAGGCGTCGACGGCCGTGTCCAGGGACAGGCACTGCGCGGGCAGGAACGGGACGTTGCCCCGGTTCTCGGGGTCGATGCGGCGCACCGCCACCTCGATCTGCTCGAGGGGGTCGGCGGTGGTCACCGCCCAGTCGCTGCCCATGGCCAGCCTCGCGCCGGCGGCGTGCAGGTCCGCGAAGGGGTACTGCATCGCGGCCCGCTCCGGTCCCAGGAAGGGGATGGTGAGCTCGTCCATCTGCGGCTCGGTCTGCGCCCAGTAGGTCTGCAGGTTGGCGACGACGTCGAGTTCGGCGAAGCGCTTGACGTCCTCGGGCTGGACGAGTTGCAGGTGGGCGAGGTGGTGGCGGCGGTCGCCGGGCCCGTTGGCGGCGCGGGCGGCGGCCACGGCGTCGAGGGCGTTGCGCACGGCGCGGTCGCCGATGGCGTGCTGGTGGACCTGGAAGCCGAGCGCGTCCAGCTGCACCAGGGCGGCGGTCAGCGTGTCCTGGTCGACGTAGGTCAGGCCGTGGTTGTCGCTGACGCCGCCGCAGCCGTCGCAGTACGGCTCCAGCAGGGCGCCGGTGTGGTTCTCCAGGACGCCGTCCGTCATGATCTTGACCGAGGTGGGGAAGAAGCCCGAACCCAGGTGGGAGCGGGGTGAGTTGACGGTACGTCCGGATTCGCGGCGGGCGGCGAGGTCGTCGATCTGCTCCAGGCCGCGGTGGCGTTCCCACCACAGCGCGCCGACGACGCGGCCGGTGAGGCGGCCGTCGGCGGCGAGGGCCTGGTAGGCGAGCTGGGTGTCCGGCGTGACCCAGGCGTCCTGCCAGCCGGTGATGCCGAGGGCGTGCAGGTGGGCCTGGCCGGCGAGGATCGCGGCCTGCCACTCGTCCTGGCCGGGCAGCGGCACGACGCGTTCGTTGACGGTGTAGGCGGCGCCCTCGTGGAGGGTGCCGGTGGGTTCGCCGGTGGCCGGGTCGCGCTCGATGCGGCCGTCGGCGGGGTCGGGGGTGTCCTTGGTGATCCCGGCCAACTCCAGCGCCTTGGAGTTGACCCAGGCGCCGTGGACGTCGCGGTTGAAGAGGAAGACGGGACGGTCGGGGCAGATCGCGTCGAGGTCCTCCTTGCGGGGGGTGCCGCCGGGGAAGTGCTCCATGGCCCAGCCGCCGCCGGTGATCCATTCCTCGTCGGGGTGGGTGCGGGCGTAGTCGGCGACGGCGTCGAGGTAGGCATGGCGGTCGGGGAGGTCGTTGAGCCAGATCCGCAGCAGGTTCCGTCCGGCGAAGGGGGTGTGCACGTGGGCGTCCTGGAAGCCGGGGAGGACCAGGCCGCCGGGGGCGTGGACGTGCTCGGTGCGGGGTCCGGCCAGGGCCCGGACCTCGTCGTGCGGGCCGAGGGCGGCGACGCGTCCGTCCCGGACGGCCACGGCCTCGGCCCAGCGGTCCGCGGCGAGGCGGACCCGGGCACCGGTGATGATCAGGTCGGGGTGCGGCTCAGTGCGCAAGGTCGAGCAGTCCTTCTTCTTCGACGACACGCCGCTCCGCCCCGAGGTCGAGCGAGCGGCAGAACAGCAGGTAGAGCAGTCCGGCGACGGGGAGTCCGACGAACATGGACCAGTCGGCCCCGGCCAGGGCCTTGGCCGCGAAGCCGGTGAACGGCGTGGTCACCATGAAGGGCACCATGGCGATGATGCCGAGCAGGTAGGCCAGGTTGCCGCGCCAGCCCCAACGTCCGTACATGCCTTGGGGGTTGAAGATCTCCTTGATCGAGTACGCGCCGAGGCGGACGAAGAAGTAGTCGACCAGGTTGATCGCGGTCCACGGGGTGAACAGGTAGCTCAGGAAGATCAGTACGTTGCCGTAGAAGGTGTTGAACCGGTCCACGCCGACGAACTGGGCGACGCCCCAGACCAGCACGAACATGATGCCGATGCAGATCGCGCGGATGCGGCGGGTGGGCCGGACCGGGGAGAAGGAGTCCCGGATCGAGATCATCGACATCATGCCGCCGTACTGGTTGATCGCCATGACCGAGAGCAGGCCGAGCAGCAGCGCGGCGACCACGACCCAGCCCAGGCCGCCCAGCAGGTGGTCGGCGACCTCGCGGAAGGCGGCGACCGGCGTGGCCTCGGGCGCGGCGGCCGCGGCGACGGCCCCGAGGACGAAGACCCAGACCGCGGAGAGCCCGCTGGACAGGTAGGTCCACCAGAAGGTGGAGCGGACGCCCACGCTCGTCGGCAGGTAGCGGGAGTAGTCGGAGACGTAGGGAGCCCAGCCCAGTTGGAAGCCGGCCACGATGACGAAGACCGTCATGAACGGTCCCGCGTGGAAGGCGCCCAGGGAGAAGGCGTGCGCCGGCGGGCCCGAGTCGAACACGGCGGCCACGGAGAGCAGGGCCATCACCGCGATCAGCGGCCAGGTCAGCCAGCGGCTGACGCGGTGGATCCAGCGGTAGCCGAAGAGCGCGATCGCCGCGGCGACGGTGGCGGCGACGAAGTAGCCGTAGTTCTCGCCGAGCCCGAACAGGCTGTGCAGGGCGTCGCCGGAGAGGATGGCGTCCGAGGTGTTGTAGGCGACGTAGTTGGCGAGGGCGAAGACCCAGACCGTCAGGGCGGCCCCGAGGTAGCCGAACTGCGGCCGGGACTGCACCAGTTGGGCCAGGCCGAGCTGCGGGCCCTGGGCCGAGTGGAAGGCCATGAAGAAGGTCCCGAACAGGGACCCGAGAACGGTGGCGACCACCGTCCACATCAGCCCCGCGCCGATGCTGAGCGCGGTGACGCCGGTGGCCATGGCGGTCAGGTTGATGTTGGAGACGAACCAGAGGGCGCCGAGGTGGCGCGGACTGCCGTGGCGTTCGGCGGTCGGGATCCAGTTGATCGAGTGGACCTCGATGCCGTGGCCGGCCTCGGCGGCGGTGGCGTCCACAGCGCCGGTGGCAGCGGTGGGGGGAGCGGTCACATGGGCCTCCTGGGGGAGCGGAGGGCTGACCCGACTGGGCGCGGGCGGCTTGGGCAGGAGTCTGGGGCCTGGCCAGGGTCGTAGTCAATGGCGTTGACTATCGGAAACGGAGGGTTTACCTGGGTAACATCCCCCGGGACAACCGACCGGGCACGGACGAGTGAGAGAAGGCGGGCCCTATGCCGGCGACGCCGCAGCGCAGGGCCAGGCGGCCGCGCGGCAGCCTCAACCAGCAGGTGATCACTGACGCCGCGCTCCGCATCGTCGACGGCAAGGGGATGGACGCGCTCACCTTCGAGGCGCTCGGCCGCGAGCTGGAGGCCCACCCCACCGCGATCTACCGCCACTTCCGGCACAAGGACGAGCTGCTGCTCGCGCTCGTCGACGCCCTGCACGCGGAGGCGACCCGGGGCGGGCTTCCGGTCACCGACGACTGGGAGGCCGACCTGCGGGCGGTGGCCGGCCGGATCCACGACGCCTTCCTGGCCCACCCGCACCTCGGCGCCCTGGTCGCCGCCCGCACAGCCCGGCGTCCGCACGAGTTCGAGGTGGTCGAGCACATCCTCGGCTGCATGCGCCGGGCCGGGCTGGACGAGGCGGAGGCCGCCCGCTGCTACCGCGTCTTCGCGGACGCCGTGCTCGCCTACTCGGGGATGGAGGCCGCCCTGCACGCCCTTCCCGACTCCGCGCGGGAGGCGGACCTGCGCTCCTGGCAGACGGACTACCGCAGCCTGCCGCCGGAGCAGTACCCGCACCTGGCGGCGACCGCCGACCTCATCCCCCCGCTCGACTCGCGGGACAACTTCCCGCTCCTCGTGGAGCTGTTGATCTCGGCGATCCGGTCACGGTCCGTATACGGGCGTTAGCTGGTTCAGACCAGTTGAGACCCAGGTCACGCCCCTTTTGTGGCGTGTCGCACGTTACCGACGGTATTCCTTGTCGGTCTGTGGGCAGCGTGTGACGGTGGTTGAGGCAGGGCGAACGAAGCCTCTGCTGGGAGCCTGGCGAACGGCGCACAGCGCCTGAAGAACCGCCACCGAGAACCGCTCCCAACTGCTCGGTCGGGCCAGTCCCGATGGCCACCGGGCGAACGCCAACCCAGTTGCGGCGACGTCGACTTCGGCGAGCGCTCGGGCAGGCGTGCGTCCACGGCCAGGGCAGTCCCGCCGACATTGGAGCCTCATGCGTCTCGACAAGCTGCGTCTCGACAAGCTGCCTTTCGACAAGATCCGTTTCGACAAGGTCCGGGCGACCGCCCAGCGTGCCAACCGCCGCGTCGTCGCCGGCGCCGGTGCTGCCCTGCTGATCGGTGGCGCCGCCAGCGGTACCGCCGTCGCGCTGACCAACGACTCGTCGCATGCCCCGGCGACCACCGCGCTGGCGCACTCCAGCGCCCAGGCCGTCACCCGCAGCACCGCCGACGCCGCGAACCGCTCCATGGAGCGGACCAACCTGCAGGCCAAGGCCGCCGCCGACGCGAAGGCCAAGGCCGATGCGGCGGCCAAGGCGAAGGCCGCTGCCGCCGCGAAGGCGAAGGCCGCCGCGGACGCCAAGGCCAAGGCCGAGGCCGCTGCCAAGGCGAAGGCCGCTGCCGCTGCCAAGGCCGCCGCCGCCGCGAAGGCGAAGGCCGCCGCGACGCCGACCTACGCCAACAACCTGGACGGCTGGATCGCCCAGGCCCGCGCCATCCTGGCCGCCCACGGCGACCACGTGCCCTCCGCCGGCGCCATCAAGGCCCGCGCGCTGACCGAGTCCTCCGGCAACCCGAGCGCCGAGAACCACTGGGACTCCAACCAGGGCCTGTACGGCGGCACCTACGGCCTGATGCAGTTCATCAAGCCGACCTTCGCCCAGTGGTCGCTGCCCGGCCACAAGAACATCATGAACCCGGTCGACTCCATCATCGCGAGCGTCCGCTACGCGAACGACCGCTACGGCGACTTCACCGTCATCGCCTACACCAAGGCGGGCTACTGAGCCCCGGGCGGTTACCGACCCTGGCCCAGCGGCACGCAGCGGCCCCCGTTCCC
>NZ_JBHSQJ010000147.1:40373-94721 GCF_042658505.1 Streptacidiphilus monticola
CTGACGTCGTGTCAGGCCGAGGTCCAGCGCGGGCGGCGGTGCTCAAGGAAGGCGGCGACGCCCTCCGCCGCGTCCGGGGCGGCCAGCGCGTCGGCGTCCGCCTTCTCCGTGGCCGCCCACGCGGCGGGGTCGTCACCGGACAGCACCGCGTCCATCGCGGCGAGCGAAGCACGCACCGCGGAGGGGGAGTTGTCGCAGATCCGGTCGGCCAGCTCGAGTGCGGTCGGCAGCGCGTGGCCGGGCGCGGTGAGCCGGTTCACCAGGCCGTGCGCGTGCGCGCGCTGGGCGTCGATCGGGTCCCCGGTCAGCACCATCTCCCGGGCCAGGTTGACCGGCAGCGCCCGCGGCCCGCGGAACAGGCCGCCGCAGCGGGCCACCAGGCCCAGCTTGACCTCGGGCAGGCCGAACCGGGCCGAGGTGGAGGCCACCACCAGGTCGCAGGCGAGCACGAGTTCCAGTCCGCCGCCCAGAGCCGCGCCCTCGACCGCCGCGATGAGCGGCTTGCGCCGCTGCCGCCGGACCAGGCCGTAGGCGCCCCCGCGTTCGGTGACGTAGTCGCCGCCGGCGGTCAGGTCGCTGCCGGCGGAGAAGACCCGTCCGGTTCCGGTGAGCACGCCGACCCACAGCTTCGGGTCGTCCTCCAGCAGGTTGAAGGCGGCGTCCAGGCCGTCGGCCACCCGCCGGTCCACCGCGTTGCGCCGCTCCTCGCGGCAGATCCGCACTTCGAGCACCCGGCCGTGCCGCCGGGTCTGCACCAACTCACCGCTGTCTGCCATGCCTGTCAGCGTAGGCTGGCAGACTGCCCGCATGCGTGATCTCGGAACGGGCTTCGCCCATCTGCTGAAGGGACAGCGCTGGGTGGTCCGGCATCCCCGCTGGTGGGCCTTCGGCCTGCTGCCCGGGCTGGTCGCTCTGGTGCTCTACCTCGGCGCGGTCGTGTCGCTGGTGGCCTGGTCGGGCGACCTGGCGCGGTGGGCCACTCCCTTCGCCGACGGCTGGAACGCGGACGGGCGCGGCACGCTTCGGGTGGTGGTCGCGGTGCTGCTGGTCTGCGGAGGGCTGCTGCTCGCGGTGGTCACCTTCACCGCGGTGACGCTGGTGCTCGGTCAGCCCTTCTACGAGTCGCTCGCCGAGCGCGTCGAGCGGATGGAGGGCGGCGCACCGGACGCCCCGCGCCGCTCGCCGGCGCAGCAGTTCGGCTCCGCGATACGCGACGGGCTGGCGTCCGTGCTGCTGGCGGCGGGCTTCGGCGTGCTGCTGTTCGTCGCGGGCTTCCTGCCGCTGGTCGGGCAGACGGTGGTCCCGGCGATCGGGGTGTGCGTCTCCGGCTTCTTCCTGACCGAGCAGTTGGCCGGGGTGGCGCTGGACCGGCGCGGGTTGACGTTCCGTCAGCGGGTGCGGCTGCTGCGGGCGCGGCTGTGGCTGGCGCTCGGCTTCGGGGCGCCGCTGGCGCTGCTGTTCCTGGTGCCCTTCGTGGCCGTCGTGGCGATGCCGGGTGGGGTCGCGGGCGGCACGCTGCTCGCCCGCGAACTGGTGCCGCCCGCCGCGCCGCAGGGACCGGGAGAGCAGGGACCGGGACAGCGGGGACCGGGACAGCGGGGACAGGACGACTCCGACGAACCGCAGGGAAGTCCGTCCGCCGTCACATCGTCAGGCGAATGACCTCGAACGCGGCGGCGTAGGTGGTGCCCAGGCGGCTGCCGGCCATCCGGCCGAAGGACTCCAGGAACTCGTCCGGCTGGGCCATCGCGCCGCCGAGGCCGTCCAGGTAGGCCTTGTGCTCCTTGAGCGAGGCCACGCCGAGGTCGAAGTGCGCGGTGGTGTCCACGGCGTGCGCGGCGGCGGGGGATCCTGCGGCCAGCAGCAGCCGCACGCCGTTCCACGGCGCCAGGCCCTCGGACTCGGCCAGGTCGCGGAAGACCCAGCGGTTGCCCGCGTCCCGGACGCCGTCCAGGGCGGCGCGGCCCACGGCGATGTGGTCGGCCTGGTTGGGGAACACGCCGCCGTAGGTGTCCCGGAAGTTGGTGGTGATCACGACGTCGGGGCGGTGCTGCCGTACGGAGCGGGCGATGGCGCGGCGCAGCGGCAGCCCGTACTCGATGACCCCGTCGGGGAAGTCGAGGAACTCGACGGTGTCCACGCCGACCACGGCCGCCGAGGCGATCTGCTCGGCGGTGCGCACCCGGGCGGCCTCGTCCGGGTCCATGCCGTCGATGCCGGCCTCGCCGCGGGTGGCCATCACGTAGACGACGCGCTTGCCCTGGCCGGTCCAGCGGGCCACCGCGGCGGCCGCGCCGTACTCCATGTCGTCGGGGTGGGCGACGACGGCGAGTGCCGTCTGCCAGTCCTCGTCGACCGGTTCGTAGGGAGGGGGTGCCTGCTCGCTCATCGGGCCGTCCTTCCTCAGGGCGAAGTCGCGGGCGCGGGGGCGGTGGTGGCGCCGCCGCCACCTGACGGTACCTCAGTGCTCGTACCGCCGTTGCCGGTTGCGCCGCCGGTGGTCCCGCCGGTGGCGGTGCCGGCGCCCGGGCCGGTGGTGCCCGCCGAGCCGCTGCCGGAACCGCTGCCCGAGCTGCTGCCCGAACTGCTGCCCGTGGACGGGGAACCGCTGCCCGAGGAGGAGCCTGACGCGGAGGTGGACGTGGACGCCGAGGCGCTCGGCGAGGTGCTGCTCGGATGCGCGGTCGGGGTGTCGTGGCCGCCGTGGGTGCCGACCGGGCGGACGAACCAGGTGCCGGTCGCCGGGTCGTAGAGGACGACCCACTCGAGCGCGGACGGCGCGGGGGAGACGGTGACGACGCGGTCGGCCTGGAAGCCGGACCAGGTGGTGCCGGTGAAGTGCGCGCTGCTCGCCGCCGAGGGCGGCGTCAGCGGATTGCCGCAGGCGCAGCGCACCCGGGGCACGCCCTGACGGTCCACCAGAACGGCGGTGCCGGACTGGAGGACGGACTGGAAGGTGGTGGCGGACCCGTCGCGGAAGCCGTGGTTGGTGACGCGCGTGTCGGTGCGCAGCACCACCGGGGTCAGCGCGTGCAGGTAGTCGGGGATCCGGCCCGTGTCGATGCCCTCGACCTGGGCCCAGGCGGTGCCCTTGTCGGCGTGGGTGGTGAGGAAGGACTGCAGCTGGGGGACGTCGCAGCTGGACACCTTGGTACTGCCGCCGTAGAGGCCGACCGCGTTGCCGGAGACGGTGCCCCCGGAGGCCGTCGCGGTGGGGGAGGCGGGCCCGGCCCCGGTGGTCTTCGCGGTGGTGAACGGGTCGGGCCCGGTCGAACCGGTGGGCTGGAGCAGGACCTGGGCGCTGGCCTGGCGGTTCGCCAGGACCAGGGACAGCGCGGTGGCGAGCGCGACCAGCACCACCCCCAGCACCAGGGTGCCCGGCCGACGCCACCAGGGACGGCCGTGGTAGCGGGAGGCGCCCGGCGGATTGGCCGGGGGGCCGGGCGGTCCCGGCGGTCCCGGCGGCCTGCTCGGCGGGCCGGAGGCGCCCGAGGGCGGTCCCGACCGAGGGCCGGAGCGCGGACCGGAGCGGCCTCCGGACAGGGGACCGGACGGCGGCCCCGACTGCGGGCCGGACGGGGGCGGAGGGGGCTGGGTCGTCATCGCGGCACCTCACCTGGGCGCGGGACAGCGAACACGGGAGCCGCCCAGGCCGGAGGCTCGGGCAGCGGAGCCGCCGCCACCAGTTGCGTGGCGCGGACCAACTGGGTGGCGTCGTGCAGGACCCGGGGCTCGTCGTGCGGTTCCCCCCGGGCCGCCGCCCGCACGGCGGCGACCAGTTCCAGGCAGGAGCCGTGGCGCTGGTCCGGCTCCTTGGCCAGGGCGCGGGCGAACACCTCGTCGAGTCCGGCGGGCAGCTCGGGCCGACGCTCCGTCAGGCTCGACGCGTCGTCGTGCAGGTGGGCCCAGAGGCTCGCCAGGTCGTCGCCGCGGCGGAAGGGGGGCTCCCCGCACAGCGCCTCGAAGAGTACGCAGGCGGTGCTGTAGACGTCGCAGCGGCCGTCCACCGGCCTGCCGGAGATCTGCTCGGGCGCGACGTAGTCGACGGTGCCGACGAACTGGCCGACGGCCGTGAGACCGGTCAGCGAGGAGGAGCGCTTGGTCAGCCCGAAGTCGGTGAGGTAGACGTGCTCGGGGTGGTCGCTGTCGGTGCCCTCGGCCAGCAGCACGTTGCCGGGCTTCACGTCTCGGTGCACGAGTTCGCGGCTGTGCGCGGCGTCCAGGGCCGAGGCGAGCTGGGCGGCGATCCGCAGCGTCTGCGGCAGTCCCAGCGGCCCCTCGCGGTCCAGCAGCACGCGCAGGTCCCGGCCGCGGACGAAGCGCATGGCGATGAAGAGGACGCCCTCGCTCTCGCCCGCCTCGAAGACCGGGATGATGTTGGGGTGGTCGATCGCGGCCGCGGCCCGCGACTCGGAGATGAACCGCTTGCGGAAGACGTCGTTGTCCGCCAGCCCCGGGGCCAGCAGCTTGACCGCGACGGTCCGGTCCAGGCGCAGGTCCCGGGCGCGGTAGACGACGGCCATGCCGCCGCGGCCGATCTCCTGCTCCAGCTGGTAGCCGGCGACGCGCTCCCCGGCCGCGCCGACCGGCAGGCCGCCCATCAGGGCTCACCCGCCTGCGTCGGCGCGTGGTCCACCGCGCTCTGCCGCCCCTCGCGCTCGCCGGGGATGGACACCGCCGCGTGCGGCTGGAGCTGCCCGGCCCGGGCGTAGAACCAGCACTCCTGCTCCAGGTCCAGCAGCCAGGCCGACTCGCCGTCCAGCACTGCGCCCACCCGGTGCCCGCGGATCCGGTCGGCGAAGGCCTCACGGGAGATCCGGCCCTCCGCGAGGTCGTCGAGCGCCTGGCGGTACGCCTGGACGGCCTCCTCGACGCGCCGCAGCAGCGGCCGCGGATCCCCGGCCGGGGCAAGGGCGTTGGGGGTGCGCGGCGGTTGCTGCGGCAGAGCCACCAGCAGCCTGCTGTCCACCCACGTCTGCCAGCCGTTCGAGCAGGTGACGTGGCCCCAGTCGCCGATCACCTCGGTCAGCCGGACCGGCAGCACCGGGTCGAGCGGCACCGAGGGCTGCGCCGGGTCGGGGGCGGACCAGCTGGGAAGCCCGTCGGGCGGGACGACGTGCGTCGGGCGGAACTCCGGCTCGTCCATCGGCTCTCCTCGCGCCTGCCCGGCTCACCTGCGGCGCATGACCGCGGGCTCCTGGCGCCGCAGCAGCACGGAGACCACCGCGCCGAAGACGACGGACAGGACGAGCAGCATGCCCATGCACAGCAGCCAGGTCCCGGGCCGGTGCGCGAAGAGCGGGTCGGCGCCGATGCTGCCGGGGACCAGATGGCGCAGGTCGACCGTGCCGGCCATGGCGCCCAGGGCCCACCGGGCGGGCACCAGCCAGGCCAGCTGCTCCAGGCCGGGGACGCCGTGCAGCTTCAGCAGCGCGCCGCAGAAGACGACCTGGACGATCGCCAGCAGCACCAGCAGCGGCATGGTGATCTCCTCGCGCGGCACCAGCGCGGAGACCAGCAGCCCCAGCATCATCGCGGTGAACGCCAACAGGGCCACCGCCAGCGTCAGTTCGACCAGCGGCGGCAGGAAGACGCCGCCGGCCCCGGGCGGTCTCAGCCGCACCCCGACCAGGCCGACCATGGTGAGCACCACCGCCTGGACGACGGTGACGGTGCCCAGCACGACGATCTTCGAGCAGAGGTAGGCGGAGCGGGACAGCCCCACCGCGCGTTCCCTGCGGTAGATCACCCGTTCCTTCACCAGCTCGCGGACCGAGTTGGCGGCGCCGGTCAGCACGGCGCCGACGCACAGGATCAGCAGCGCGTTGAGCGCCGTGGACTGGTCCAGCCTGCTGCCCGCGAGCGCCCGGGCCATGGCGCCCATCACGAAGGGCAGCGCGATCATGACGACCAGGAAGGTGCGGTCCGAGGACAGCGCGGCCGCGTAGCGCCGCACCAGCGTGGACAGTTGGGAACCCCAGCTCTGCGCCTTGGGCGGCTCGGGCGGCGGCGTCTCGGCCGGGGCGCGGGTGGGCCGCTGCTGGCCCATGGCGTCGGTGATGTAGGCGCGGTAGGGCTCGGAGGCGCGGAACTGGCCGGCCCAGTCCCGGCCGGGCTGCTCCTCGAAGGCCTCGAAGGCGGCCGGCCAGTCGTCGCAGCCGAAGTAGGGCAGGGCGTCGTCCGGCGGCCCGTAGTAGGCGATCCGGCCGCCGGGCGCGAGCATCAGCAGCCGGTCGCAGACGCTGAGGCTCAGCACGCTGTGGGTGACCACGATGACGGTGCGGCCGTCGTCGGCCAGGCCGCGCAGCATGTGCATCACCGAGCGGTCCATGCCGGGGTCGAGGCCGGAGGTGGGCTCGTCGAGGAAGAGCAGGGACGGCTTCGTCAGCAGTTCCAGGGCCACGCTGACGCGCTTGCGCTGTCCGCCCGAGAGGCGGGAGATGACCAGGTCGGCCCGCTGGGACAGGCCCAGTTCCTGGATCACCTCGTCCACCCGGGCCTCGCGCTCGGCCTTGGCGGTGTCGTCCGGGAAGCGCAGTTCGGCGGCGTAGCCGAGGGCCCGACGGACCGTCAGCTGGGTGTGCAGGATGTCCTCCTGCGGGACCAGGCCGATGCGCTGGCGCAGCTCGGCGTAGTCCCGGTAGAGGTCGCGGCCGTCGTAGCGGACGGAGCCGGTGTCGGCGGGGCGCAGCCCGGTGAGCGCGCCGAGGAGCGTGGACTTGCCGGCGCCGGAAGGGCCGACGACCGCCAGCAGGCTCTTCTCGGCGATGGGGAAGGTGACGCCTTCCAGCAGGGTCCGGCCGCCGCCCACGTGGACCGCCAACTCCTCGACGCGGAGCGAGACTTCGCCGGTGTCCAGCCACTCCTGCAGCTGGTCGCCGACCAGGCAGAACAGTGAGTGGCCGATGCCGACCAGGTCGTCCGGGCCGAGGGGAGCGGTGGTGACCGGGCTGCCGTTGACATAGGTGCCGTTGTGGCTGTCCAGGTCGGTGATCTGGAACCCGCCGTCGGGGCGGCGGCTCAGCTCGGCGTGGTGACGGGAGACCACCAGGTCGTCCAGGACCAGGTCGTTGTCCCGGGCCCGGCCGATGCGCACGGCGCGGACGGGCGCCGGCCGGATCGTGGTCGGCTGGCGGAAGGCGCCGGTCAGGCGGGTCAGCGCGGAGGGCTGGGGCTGCATCCGGGTCGGCTCGGGCAGCGCGGCCAGCGCGGCCCAGGGGCCGTCGGTGAAGCTGCCGAAGTGCAGCACGGTGCCGGGGCCGACATCGAGGTGGATCACGCGGTGCCCGGCGTCGTCGAAGGTGCCGTTGGAGCTGCCGACGTCGTCGCAGACCCAGTGGTCGTGGTCGGCGTGCAGGATCGCGTGGTGCCAGGAGACCCGGGGGTCGGTGAGCACGATGTCGCTGAGCGGGTCGCGACCGACCTGGTAGGCGCGGCTGGGGCTCATCACCTGTGAGTCGCCGGCCGTCTCGAGTACGAGTTGCGGCGCGCCGGGCGCGCCCGAGCGCTCTCCCATGCCCACCACCGTAGCCCCGGCCGGGGACGCCCGCGCGCCGCCGGGGCTACGGTGGACTGGGGGCGGCCCAGGACCCTGCGAAGGAGGGCGAGATGCCCGGATCCACGAAGCTGGGGCAGCACGCGATGCCCGTCGAGCTGGAGCACGAGGACGGCGAGCGGCTGGGGTCGCTGCTGGACTGCCTGGCCCGGCTGCTGGACGCCCGCGGCCCCGAAGGACTGACCGACGCGCAGGTCGACGCGCTGTGCGCCGGCCACGAGCACTCCCGTGACGAACTCCGGGGCTGGCTCGGCCACCTGACGGCGGACCTGAGGGAGAAGAGCTGACCCCTGGTCCCGGCCCCGGGCCGGCTCCGCGACCGAGGACAGGTCAGTGGCTGGGGACGGTTCAGCGGCTGTGGATGGCGATGTCGTCGGCGGCCGCGTCCACGGTGCCGGTGCGGAGCAGCTGGTAGCCGAGGCCGACCAGGGCCCGGCCCACGGCGAACTCCTCGCCGATCACCGGGACGGGCGTGTCGTGCGGGTTGCGGCGGGCGTTCGCCCTGCTCTCCAGGACCTGCTCGCCGGTGTCCAGGACCGCGTGGACGCGGGTCTCGTCGTCGCCCTCCTCGACGATGTCCACGGTCACCGTCCAGGTCCGGTTGCGGACCGGTTTCGGCTGCTCGTTCATGCTGCTCGCCTCCAGGGGGACCGGATGCCCCTGGGTCAACTCTCGCACCGCGGCGGCGGACCGGCAGCGGCAGCAGGGTACCGCCGCCGGTCCGCGCGGGCCGCCTCAGTCGTCCACCGAGTGGGCGGCCAGGAAGTCCTTGTCCAGGACCTCGTGGGCCGCCTTCAGGTCGTCCAGGTCGACGATGCCGTACTTCTCCGCGTGGGCGTCCAGGGCCGCGAGTATCTTCTCCACCGGCTCGTGGGTGCCGCCGAGGCGGTTCTCGGCGTAGGCCGCGATGCCCAGCTTGAGGAAGAGCTGCGCCGCCGCGCGGTTCTCCAGGAACTCGCTCACCGCCTCGTGGACGGTCTCGGTGCCGGTCTCGACGGCCGAGAGGGCGCGTTCGAAGATGCTCATCATGGCTCCTGGCCAGAAGTAGGGATCTTGTGAGTGTCGGCCAGACCCTACCCGAGGCTCCGTCAACTGCGCTGCCGGGTGGGCCGATCAGGACTGCGGCCGGCGCAGGTCGCGCAGCCGCTTGAGCTTGCCGACCGAGCGCTCCAGCGTCTCCGGGTCCACCACCTCAACGCCGACGGTGACGCCGATGCCGTCCTTGACGGCCCGGCGGACGTCGTCCGCCGCGGCGGCGCGCACCGCGGCGTCGGCGTCGGGGCGGGCCTCGACACGGACGGTCATGGCGTCCATCCGGCCCTGGCGGGTCAGCTCCAGCTGGAAGTGCGGGGACAGGCCCGGGGTGCGCAGCACCAACTCCTCGATCTGGCTGGGGAAGAGGTTGACGCCGCGCAGGATGACCATGTCGTCGCAGCGGCCGGTGATCTTCTCGATCCGGCGGAACGCGGGCCGGGCGGTGCCGGGCAGCAGCCGGGTCAGGTCCCGGGTGCGGTAGCGGACGACCGGCAGCGCCTCCTTGGTCAGCGTGGTGAAGACCAGTTCGCCGCTCTCGCCGTCGGGCAGCAGCGCGTCGGTGACGGGGTCGACGACCTCGGGCAGGAAGTGGTCCTCCCACACCGTCAGGCCGTCCTTGGTGTCCACGCACTCCTGGGCCACCCCCGGCCCCATCACCTCGGACAGGCCGTAGATGTCGACGGCGTGCAGGTCCGCGCGCTCCTCGATCTCGCGGCGCATCTCCTCGGTCCACGGCTCGGCGCCGAAGACGCCGACCCGCAGCGAGGTGGAGCGCGGGTCGACGCCCTGCCGCTCGAACTCGTCGAGCAGGGTGAGCATGTAGCTCGGCGTCACCATGATGATCTCGGGGCGGAAGTCCTGGATGATCTGGACCTGACGGGCCGTCATGCCGCCGGAGGCGGGGATCACCGTGCAGCCGGCCCGCTCGGCGCCGTAGTGGGCGCCGAGGCCGCCGGTGAACAGGCCGTAGCCGTAGGAGATGTGCACCTTGTGGCCGGGCCGCCCGCCGGCCGCCCGGATGGAGCGGGCCACCACGTCGGCCCAGACGTCGAGGTCGTGCTCGGTGTAGCCGACGACGGTGGGGCGGCCGGTGGTGCCGCTGGAGGCGTGGACGCGGCGGACCTGGTCCATGGGGACGGCGAACATGCCGAAGGGGTAGCCCTCGCGCAGGTCGGCCTTGGTGGTGAAGGGGAAGCGGGCGAGGTCGGCCAGGGTGCGGCAGTCGTCGGGGTGGACCCCGGCGGCGTCGAACTTGCGCCGGTACAGCTCGACGTGGTCGTAGGCGTGGCGCAGGGTCCACCGCAGCCGCTCGAGCTGGAGGGCTTCCAGCTCCGCGCGGTCGAGCCGTTCGCCGGCGTCCTTGAGCTGTTCCGGCAGCGGCTCGCCGAGTTTCATGGCGTCTCCCTGATGACCGACCGAACATTCGGTATGCATTCTGGGCGGAGACCCGGCGTGTCGTCCAGTGCCCGGCGCGGGGCGGTCGTGTCTGATGGGGCGTGTGTTCACTGGCGCACACGTGATCCTCTACAGCCACGACGCCGAGGCGGACCGGGCCTTCATCCGGGACGTGCTCGGGTTCCCCTACGTCGACGCGGGCCACGGCTGGCTGATCTTCAAGCTGCCCCCGGCCGAGGTCGCGGTCCACCCGTCGGAGGGACCGCCCCGGGACGAGCTCTACCTCATGTGCGACGACGTCCGCGCCGTGGTCGCCGGACTGGCCTCGCAGGGCGTCGAGGTGGTGCGCGAGCCCGCCGACCAGGGCTGGGGCGTCCTGGCCGCCGTACGGATGCCCAGCGGAGCGGAACTGCCGCTCTACGAGCCGCGTCACCCCGTCGCGCACAGCCTCGACTCGGACTGAGCGCGCAGCGACAGGGCGGCGTTGACCAGCGCGACATGGGTGAACGCCTGCGGGTGGTTGCCCAGGTGCCGGCCGGTGCACGGGTCCCACTCCTCGGCGAACAGCCCGACGTCGCTGGCCAGTTCCAGGCAGCGGTCCAGCAGCTCCCGGCCCTCCTCGGTCCGGCCCACCACGCCCAGCGCGTCCGCGAGCCAGAACGCGCAGGCCAGGAAGGCGCCTTCGGAGCCGGGCAGCCCGTCCGGCGCGGTGTAGCGGCGGATCAGGCCGCCGTGGTCCAGCTCGCCGCGGACGGCCTCGACCGTGCCGGCCAGCCGCGGGTCGTCCGGCGGCANTCCGGCGGCAGCAGACCGCTGCGCGCCACCAGCAGCGCGGAGGCGTCCAGCGCCGTCGAACCGTACGCCTGCACCAGGACGCCCCGGTGCGGGTCCACCCCGTACGCCAGCACGTCCGCCCGCACGGCGTCGCGCAGCGCCCGCCAGCCGTCCAGCGGAGCCGGCAGCCCGGTGCCCTCGGCCAGCCGCACGGCCCGGTCCGCGGCGACCCAGCACATCACCTTGGAGTGCACGTAGTGGCGGCGGGCGTCCCGGATCTCCCACAGCCCCTCGTCCGGCTCCCGCCAACGGGACGCCAGACCCTCCATCAGCACCCGCACCAGCGACCAGACCTGACGCTCCATCGGGATCCCCGCCGACCAGGCCAGGTGCAGGGTGTCCAGCACCTCCCCGTACACGTCCAGCTGCAACTGGCCGACCGCGGCGTTGCCGAGGCGGACCGGCACCGAGTCCGCGTAACCGGGCAGCCAGTCCGCCCGGGTCTCCGGCAGGGCTCGCTCCCCGGCGACGCCGTACACCGCCTGCAGGTCGGCCGGGTCGCCCGCGATCGCGCGCAGCAGCCAGCGCCGCCAGGCGGCGGCCTCGGCCCGGTAGCCGCTGCGCAGCAGGGCGTTGAGGGTGAGGCTGGAGTCGCGCAGCCAGCAGAAGCGGTAGTCCCAGTTGCGGCTGCCGCCGATCCGCTCCGGCAGCGAGGCCGTGGGCGCGGCAACGACGCCGCCGGTGGGCGCGTAGACGAGGGCCTTGAGGGTGATCAGGGAGCGCAGCACCGCCTCGCGCGCCGGGCCCTGGTAGTCGCAGCGGGCCGACCACTCGGTCCACTGCTGCTCCGTGGCGCGCAGCAGCTCGTCCGGGTCCAGCCGGCCGACCGTGCCCAGGTGCGAGGGCTGCCAGGTGAGCGCCAGGGTGGCCCGCTCCCCCGCGGCCACCTCGAACTCGCACCTGGTGCAGCCGTCCACGCCCCAGGTGTGGGCGCCCGGCGGCACCCGCAGCCAGGCGGAGTCCGGCCCGGCGACCGCCACGCGGTGGTGGCCGGTCCGGCGCACCCAGGGCACCACCCGGCCGTAGTTGAAGCGCAGCCGCAGGTCGGCCCGCATCGGCACCCGGCCGCTCAGGCCCTCGACGACGCGCAGCAGCCGCGGGTGCCGGTCCCGGTGCGGCATGAGGTCCAGCACCCGGACGCTGCCGTCGGGCGTGTCCCAGCGGGTCTCCAGGACCAGGGTGTCCCCCCGGTAGCGGCGGGCCGTGCAGCGCGGCGGGCCGTCCGCCGGGGCCAGCCGCCAGTGGCCGTGGCGGTCGTCGCCGAGCAGCGCGGCGAAGCAGGCGGGGGAGTCGAACCGGGGCAGGCAGAGCCAGTCCACCGAGCCGTCCGGGCCGACCAGGGCGGCGGTCTCGAGATCGCCGAGCAGCGCGTAGTCCTCGATCCTCGCGGCCATGGCCACCATCCCGGTTGCGGCGTATCTGACATGGTAGGAGTTTTGGTGTGTTCGGCACGCTGTGCCCGGGACACGGAGACGGCCGGTCGGTTGCGGGCCGCTCAGCCTTTGGGCCACTCATCTTGTCGGGGGCGACGACGATGCCACGCGCGGAATGGGTCCCGGAGGGGACCGACACCACCCGGCCCAACGCGGCCCGTGTGTACGACTACTACCTGGGCGGCTCGCACAATTTCGCCGTGGACCGGCAGATGGCCCGGCAGGCCATCGCCATGTGGCCGGACCTGCCCGCCATCATGCGGGCCAACCGCGCCTTCCTGCGCCGCTCGGTGCAGTACCTGGCGGAGCACGGCGTCACCCGCTTCCTCGACATCGGCTCCGGGATCCCGACCTTCGGCGCGGTCCACGAGGTCGCCCGGGAGGTGCGCCCCGGCGCGCGGGTGGTCTACGTCGACAACGACCCGGTGGCCGTCGCCCACTCCCGGGCGATCCTCGGCGACGACCCGCTGACCGCCGTCGTCCAGACCGACCTGCGCGACACCGAGACCCTGCTCGGGCACCCGGCCGTGGCCGGACTGCTGGACGCCGGGGAGCCGGTGGGCCTGATGATGGTCGCCATCCTCCACTTCGTGCAGGACGCCGACGCCCCGCACGCCCTGGTCCGCCGGCTCGCCGCGGCGCTCCCGCCGGGCAGTGCGCTCGCCCTCTCGCACGCCTCGCTGGAGGGCCGCCCCGACCAGGCGGAGTCCCACCAGGGCCTGTACGCGCGCACGCCGACCCCGCTCACCATGCGCAGCCACGACCAGGTGCTCGCCTTCTTCGACGGCTTCGACCTGGTCGAACCGGGCCTGGTCTACCTGTCCGAGTGGCGACCTGACGATCCGTCGACCGTGGGCGACCACCCCGAGCGCATGGTCGGCCTGGCCGGCGTGGGGTGGCGCCGATGACGTCCGCCGCCGAACCGCACCGCGCGGCCGGGGACCAGGGCATCCGTGAAACCACCGCCGTGGGACGGCAGTTCGACTTCCCGACCGAGTGGAGCAGGCTCCTCGCCGAACAGGGCGTCGTGCTCAACCCGCGGGCGCTGCGCCGGCTCGCGGGCCGCACCGCGGAACTGCTCGGCTCGCCGGTCCCTGGCGACGGGGCGATCCGTGCCGGGGAGGCGCTGGTGGGCGCACACTTCACCGACCCCGCCGTGCTCGGCGAAGCCCTGCACCTGCTGCTGGAGCGGCCCGGCTCCGAGCAGCACCGGCACGAGACCGCCGCCGCGTTCGCCGTCGGCTGGTCCAGCGCGCTGCGCGAACGCACCCTCGCCGAACAGGAGTCGATCCGGCTGGCCGCAGACCGCGCCCGCGCGGACACCGAGCGGCGGCTGCGCGCCTCCGAGGCCCGGTTCCGCGCGCTGTTCGAGCACGCGGCGGTCGGCATCGGCATCGGTGACCTGGAGGGGAACATCCTGGCGGTCAACAACGCGCTGCTGGAACTGTTCGGCGCCCAGGCGGAGGACGACATCCGGGGGCTCAACGTCGGCCAGCTGATGCACCCCGAGGACACCCCCGGCGTCTGGGAGGCGTACGCCGAACTCGTCGCCGGGGAACGGGACTCGTTCCAGGCGGACAAACCGTACTACCGGCGCGACGGTGAGGTGGTGTGGACGCATCTGACGGTCTCGCTGATCCGCGACGAGGACGGCAGCCCGCGCTACCAGGTGGCGATGCTGGAGGACATCACCGACCGGCACCGGCTGCAGGAGCGGCTGCGCCACCAGGCCACCCACGACCCGCTCACCGGACTGCCCAACCGGGTCGCCTTCTTCGAACGGCTGGAGGCGCTGTTCGAGGCGCCGGAGCCGGACGCGCGGGTGGGGCTCTGCTACGTGGACCTGGACGGGTTCAAGGTGGTCAACGACAGCCTCGGGCACGAGACCGGTGACCGGCTGCTCGCCGCGGTGGCCTCGCGGCTGGGACAGGCGCTGGGCCCCCTCGGCTACCTGGTGGCCCGGCTCGGCGGCGACGAGTTCGTGGTGCTGCTGGAGCACAGCCGGGGCGAGCAGGAGGCGGTGGCCGCGGCCAAGGCGGTGCTGGCGGCGCTGGTGCAGCCGGTCCAGGTGGGCGCGCACCGGCTGTCGGTCGGCGCCAGCATCGGCGTCTTCGAGCGCCGCGTCGCGGTGACCACGCCCGGAGCGGCGGTCCGGGCGGCCGATCTGACGCTGTATCGGGCGAAGGAGGGCGGCCGCGGCCGCTGGGTGCTCTACGACCCGACCGCCACCGCCCGGTCGGTCAGCCGCTACGCGGTGTCGGTGCGGATGCCCATGGCCCTGGACCGCGGCGAGTTCTACGTCGACTACCAGCCCCTGGTCTCGCTCACCGACGGACGGCTGCGCGCCGTCGAGGCCCTGGTGCGCTGGCGCCACCCGCAGTTGGGCGTACTCGGCCCGGAGGAGTTCGTCGCCACGGCGGAGGAGACCGGCCTGATCATTCCGCTGGGCCGGTGGGTGCTGGAACGCGCCTGCGAGCAGGCAGCGCAGTGGCAGAAGCAGTTCGGTGACGCCGCCCCGCAGGTCAACGTCAATCTGGCGGTGCGTCAGGCGCGCAGCCCGGGGCTGGTGCGGGACCTGCGGTCGATCCTGCGGGCGACGGGTCTCGACCCGGCCCGGCTGCAGCTGGAGATCACCGAGAGCACGGTGGTGGGGACCGAGGACGAGGCGCTGCGGGTGCTGCACGACCTGGTGGCGGAGGGCGTGTCGCTGGCGGTGGACGACTTCGGCACCGGCTGGTCGAACCTGGCCTACCTCACCGACCTGCCGGTGAGCGGACTCAAGATCGCCGGCTCCTTCGTCGAGGACCTGCACCGCGACGGCGCCCAGCACCGGCTGGGCAGCCGTATCGTCTACGGGCTGGTCGGCCTCGCCCACACGCTCGGGCTCAAGGTGACGGCCGAGGGCGTCGAGAACGCCGCCGCGGCGAGCCGGCTGCGCGCCATGGGCTGTGACTGGGCCCAGGGCTGGCACTTCGGCCAGCCCATGTCGGCCGAGCGACTGACCGAACTCATCTCCCGCGAGGGCTAGTCGCCGTGACCGGGCGGTGCCCGTGCTTGTGGCCGTGCCGCTGCCCGTGGCCGCAGGCCGGCGGGTCGGGGCGGAAGGTTGCCGCGACCGCGTACCAGTCGGTGCTGGTGGCCATCGTGAAGCGGGCGTTCTGCGGGCCGGGCGCGCTGGAGAGGATGCCCGCGATGTCCGTGGACCGGCTGCCGTTGAAGACCTGCATGGTGTAGGGGACGCCCTGGCTGCTGCCCGGAGTCACCGTCAGCGGCTGGCCGCCGGTGATCAGTCCGGCGACGACGAGCTCGCCGCCGGGCGTGGTCGCGGTCGGGCCGGAGTCGACCGCGGTGCCGTTGCCCTGGCCGACCGCGGTCTGGTCGAGGGCGTTGGTCAGGGCCACGTCGGAGTACTCGGCGATCGCACCCGGGAGGTAGGTGGGGGAGGAGGCGCTGAGCGTCACGGTCAGCGAGGGGGCGGCCTTCGCGTTCTGCACGTAGTACAGGGCGATGTCGCCGCCGCCGTTGCCGAAGTGTTCGGAGGCACCCGGGGCGCGGGTCCACGCCCCGTTGACGCTGTCGGAGACCTGCACCTGGCCCGCGGAGTCGTACTGGGCGACCCAGCCGACCAGCAGGTGGCCCGCGGTGACCGGGGAGGTGAGCGTCAGCGTCGCCGTGGTGGTCCGGGTGCCGGGGGAGTTCGCCGCGCCCTGGACGAAGGCCGGGGAGGCGGTGGGCGTGGTCACCGCAAGGGGCGAGGACTGCGCGGAGTGGTTCCCCGCCGCGTCGAAGGCGTCGACGGTGTAGGTGTACGACGTCCCGGCGGCGACGCTCTGGTCGGTGTAGGTGGTCGTCGCGGGAGCGGTCGTCGCCAGCTGGACGCCGTTGCGGTAGACGGTGTAGCCGGTGACGCCGACGTTGTCCGTCGAGGCGTTCCAGGCGAGGCTGACGCTGGTCGCCGCGACGCTGGTCGTGTGCAGGTTGGCCGGGACGGTCGGCGGCACCTGGTCCTGGGTGGAGGCGGGGCGGAACGTGGCGACGACGGCGTACCAGTCGGTGCTCGCGCCCAGGGTCGCGGTGCCGCGCTGCGCGCCGGCCGCGCCGGCGGCGATGTCCTCCTCGAAGGCGGAACCCGAGGCGGTGCGGTTGCGCGCGGTGTACGCGAGGCCCTGGCTGGAGCCGGGCGTGACCGAGGCCGGGTTGCCGCCCGTGATGAGCGCGGAGTACACCAGCTCGCCGGCCGCCACCGAAGGCGTGGGGCCGGTGTCCACGGCGGTGCCGACGCCGCGGCTGGACACGATCTGGTCCAGCGGCCCGGCGACGGCGACGCCCGCGTACTCCGCGAGCGCGCCCTGGAAGTACGCGGGGGCGGAGGCCGTCACGGTGACCGTCAGGCCGTTGGAGGCCTTGGCGTTGGCGACGTAGTACAGCGCGATGTCGCCGGTGTCGTTCTGGAAGGCCGTCGAGCCCGGAGCCCGGGTCCAGGCGCCGTTGACGTTGTCGGAGACCTGCACCTGGCCGGTCGCGTTGTACTCGGCGAACCAGCCGACCAGCAGGTGGCCGGAGCCGACCGCGCCGCTGAGGCCGACCGAGAGCGAGGGCACCCGGCCCGATGTGGTGAAGGCCTGTCCCTGCACGTAGCCGGGCGCGGCGTGGGCCGTGGTCGGGAGGGCGCCGAGGCCGAGGAGGACGAGGGCCGCGGTGAGGAGCCAACGCAGCGTCAACCGGTAGCGCGCCATGGGACGGGCCTTTCCAGGAGGGCGACAGCCCCCAGTACAGGGGGCGGCGCGCGGGGCGCGCCAGCCTTGTGCCGCCGTACGGGCCCGGGTCTCACCCCTACGGGGGAAGGCGCAGGACCGTCTGCGTCATTCGCGGTAGCCGGGCGCCGTGCCGGGGGCGGCGCCCAGGAGCGGGCATAGCCTGAGGACCTGAGGGCTCCGCCCGCCGTGCGGGGGGCGCTGTCCGGCACAGGAGGTGTGCTCATGCCGAGCCGCGTCGTCGCGGGACGGATGGTGGTCACGGCCGTCGCCGCGGCCGCCGTCGCGATCGCGGTGCCCGCCGCGGTGAGCGAGCCGGGCGGGAACGCGGGGTCCGCCCCGACGCAGTCGAGCACCGCGGCCCCGTGGGGGCGGACGCTGCACGAGGCGTCCAACGACAACTTCGCCGCCGACCACAGCTTCGCGCCCGGCGCGCTCGGCTTCGACCTCGCCGAGGTGACCTCGCCGGCGGACTTGGGCCACCTGCCGCCCGGGGTCAAGGCCCTTGTCTGGCTGGGGCGTTGCGACGGAGCCACGCCCGCGTTCGCCGACACCGTGCGGCCCTACCTGCACTCGCCGAAGGTGTTCGGGTACTACCTGCTCGACGAACCGGACCCCAACGGGCGGTGGAAGAGGATGTGCCCGGCCGCGCACCTCGCCGCCGAGAGCGACTACCTGCACCGCCACGACCCCGGCCGGAAGACCTTCTTCCTGATGATGAACCTCGGCATGGCGGCCCGCCCCGACTACACCAACCGCGGCGACTCCTACACCCCCGGCAACACGCACATCGACCTGGTCGGCATCGACCCCTACCCGTGCCGGTCCGAGCTGCACGGCTGCGACCTGTCCCAGATCCCGACCTTCGTCCGGGCCGCCACCTCGATCGGCTGGCCGCTCTCCGCTCTCGTACCGGTGTACCAGGCCTTCGGCGGCGGCCGGTGGCGGGACGACGAGGGCGCCCCGTGGCTGCTGCCCACGCCGGACCAGGCGGCCTCGATGCTGACGCTGTGGCAGCGGCTGGTCCCGCACCCGGCGTTCGACCAGGTCTACAGCTGGGGCTCGCAGCGCGACGACGTGGCCCTGTCCGCCGCGCCGGCGGCGCTTCAGGCGGTGTTCGCGCAGCACAACGCCCAGGGCCACGACAGCAAGGACCGGGCGGCGGCCGCCGGGGCCCGGTCCGGACCCGGGTCCGGGGCTCAGTGGGCCTGGGCGCCGACGACGCCCGCCGCGCGCAGCACCAGGCGCAGGTCGGTGCGGAGCCGGCGGTCCGTCAGGTAGGCCAGGTCCAGGGCGAGTTTCGGGTGCAGGTGGTGGGCGGCGTAATAGGCGTCGGGGTCGGCGGCGGCGCACAGCTCGTCGGCCTGCTCGGCCGCGAACAGCAGCGCGCCGGGGCCGATGACGCCGGGGCGGACCCGCAGCAGCTCGCGTTCCCGCGCCGTGTAGCAGGGGAGGAACCGGGCGACCTCCGGCCGAGGGCCGACCAGTGTCATGTCGCCGCGCAACAGGTTGACCAGCTGCGGCAGTTCGTCGAGGCGCGCGGCGCGCAGCCGGCGGCCGAGCGCGGTGATCCGCGGGTCGTCCGTGCCGTCGACGGCCGGGCCGACGCGGTCGGCGTCGGCGACCATGGTGCGGAACTTCCAGATGGTGAACGGCTGTCCGCCGCGCCCGACGCGCTGCTGGCGGTAGACGGCCGGCCCCGGGCTGTCGATCCGGACCGCGCACGCGAGCAGCAGCAGTACCGGAAGCAGCAAGGTCAACAGGGTGAGCGAGATGGCCACGTCCACGCAGCGCCGCAGGTGCGTGTCGGGGCGGACCCCGCTGTGGGCGTGATGGAAGGCGGTCGCCGACCGGACGACGGTCACGGTGCCACCTCCCGCAGCAGCTGCAGGGGTTCGGCCGCGGCCAGGCCCACGTGGCTGCCCCAGTAGGCGGCCCGCTCGCGCAGGGCGCGCAGCGAGCGGGGGTGCGGATAGTCCCGCAACTCCGTGCCGTAGCAGGCCATGGCGTCGAGCTTGCGCTCCAGCGTGCCGGCCACGTCGGTGTAGACGGTGGGGGCGAAGCCGCTGATGCCGCCGCCCTGCACCGGCCAGCCCCACTCGGTGGAGGAGGGGGTCTCGAAGACGGCGAACCGCCGCAGCCCCGGCAGCACGTAGGGACGGCAGGCGGTCCAGGCGGCCCGGGCCACCACGGCGTGGTCGGCGTTGGCGTCGCCGGGGAAGTGCGTGTAGACCACGCGAGGCTTCAACTCCGCGACGACGGCCTCGACCTGCGCGGTCACCTGGACCAGCGGCAGGACGTCCAGGCGCTGGTCGGGCAGCGACAGCATCCGGAGCGAGGCCAGGCCGAGCACCTCGGCGGCCCGGTGCGCGCACTTGGCCAGCACCTCGTCCATGCCGTCGGCGTAACGGCTGGTGGCCCCGTCGGCCAGGACGAGCGCGTGGACCTGGTCGCCGGCCAGCGCGTGCCGGGCCAAGGTGCCTCCCGCGCCGAGGAGTTCGTCGTCGGGATGGGCCGCGACGACCAGCACCGTGGTGCGACGGGTGGGTGCCGGGCTCATGGCACGGTCACCCCCACCGGACGCGGGCCCTCGCCGCGGGCCCAGCGCGCCAGCGCGGGCGGGACCGGCTCGAAGCGCAGGCCCGGCCGGATCCCCGCCGCACGGCACCAGGGTGCGGCACGGCGCGGTGCCTCGCCGCGCGCGGACATGGCGGTGACGACGACGCTGCCCGGGTCGGTGGCGATGCGCACGCCGTCCGGCTCCAGGGCGAGGACGGTCCCCGCCGGGCCGCGTGGCTGCGCGTCGTCGGGCAGCCGGGTGTGCCAGAGCATCACCCGGCGGCCGCCCAGCGCGGAGAACGCTCCGGGGTAGGGCAGGGTGAGCGCGCGGACCCAGTCGTGGACGACGCGGGCGGGCTGCGCCCAGTCGACCACGCCCATCTCCGGGGTGCGGCGCGGCAGTACGTCCCCCTCGTCGGGGTCCTGGGGGTGGCGTGGGGCGGTGCCGGCCAGCAGTGCGGGCAGGTGCTGGACGAGCATCTGCGCGCCGGCGTGGGCGACGCGCCGGTAGACGGAGGCGCAGGTGTCCTCCGGGCCGATCGCGACGAGGCGCTGGTCCACGATGTCCCCGGTGTCCACGCCCGGGTCCAGCAGCATCATGGTGTTTCCGGTGACCGATTCGCCTTTGAGGATCGCCCAGTTGACCGGTGCGCGACCGCGGTGACGGGGCAGCAGCGAGGCGTGGAAGCCGACGCAGCCGTGACGCGGCACGGCCAGCAGCGCGTCGCCGAGCAGCCGGGTCCAGCCGACGACGACGAGCAGGTCCGGCGCGAGCGCGCGGATCCGGGCCACCGTCGCGGGCGCGTTGAGGTCGGCGGGGGGTCGCAGCGGCACCCCGGCCGCCGCGGCCGCCGGGGCGAGGTCGGTCCGCCCGGACGGCGAACTGCCGTGGTCCGGCGGGGTGGTGGCGACGGCGACGACGCGGGCCCGGGGGTCGTCGAGCAGCGCGGCCAGGGCGGGTCGGGCCTCGTGCACGGCGCCGACGAAGACGACGCGGCCTGCGGGGGCTGCTGCCTCGGGGGCGGACATGGTGGCTCCTTCCGGTCGTGGTGCCGTCAGGTGGGACAGGGCGGCAGGGCCGCGCGCCGGGTGACGGCGCGGCTGATCGTGGTGAGCATCCCGGTCGCCACCAGGTAGGCGGCGCTGGACGCGACGGCGGCGCCGACCGCGCCGTGACGGGGGATCAGCAGGATGTCGAGCAGCACGGTCACCGCCACGCCGGTGGCCATGCCCAGCGAGTTGGCGCCCGGACGGCCGACCCCGCACAGGTGCGCGGAGGAGACGGCGGCGGCTCCCTCGACCGCCAGCCCGACCAGCAGGATGCAGGCCGGCAGCACCGCGCTGCGGAACTCCCGCCCGTAGAGCAGCGGCAGCGCGAAGACGGAGCAGAGGCCGATCACGGGCGTCAGCGCGACCGTGACGGCGAGCGCGCGCGGCAGCAGCCGGCGGGCGTCCTCGCCGGCCTGCCGCGGCTCCTGGCGCGCGAAGCGCGGGTAGAGCACGTAGTTGAGGGCCGTCGCGGGCAGGCGCATCAGCTCGGCGAACTTCGACGCCACGGCGTAGACGCCGAGGACCGCGGGACCGGCGAGCGCGCCCAGGATGACGAAGTCCAGGCGCAGGTTCACCAGCATCAGCAGGTTGCCCAGCTGGCCCCGGGCCCCGTACTGGAGCACCTCCTTGGCGGCCGTCCGGGACGGCCGGCCCCAGCCGCGGCCGAAGCCGGTGACCGCGAGACGCACCAGGGCCGTGAGCGTCGCGGCGACGCCGCCGCCGAGGATACCGGCGACCACCGCGTCGATGCCGCGCAGGCCGAGGCCGAGGGCGATGCCGTAGGCGGGCAGGAAGAGCAGTTCCTCGCAGACGATCACGAGGTTGGCGCCGCGCATGTCCGCCGCCCCCTGGCAGCACGCCTTGCCCCACACGGTGGTGAGTTGGGTGGCGACGGCCACGCCCATTAGCGCCACCAGCCGCAGCGGCATCGCCGCGAAGAGCACGTGGTGCAGCAGCGGACTCGCGGCCAGCCAGAGGGCGACGCCCAGGACCGCTCCGGCGGCGCTCAGCAGCGTCAGGGTCGGCCGCAGCCGGCGGTCGTCCGGGCGGGCGGCCAGGTAGTACGCGGAGGCGACCGGCAGCCCGCAGCTCACCACCACGCCGACCAGCCACGGCAGGACCCGCAGCAGCGCGTACTCGCCGAGGACGGCCGCGCCGGACAGGCGTGCGACGAGCAGGCTGGCCACGGACACCACCAGCAGCGCGGTCCCCTGGGCGGCCAGGTTGCTCAGGACGCCGCGCCGCCCGAGGGAGGGCTCCGACCGCGTGGCCGAGACGGCGGTGGCGGTCCGCGCGGCGCGGTCGGCGTCGGTCATGTCCGGTCCCTCCCACCGGCGTCCGGACCTGACGCGTCGTTACGGGACGCGGCAGCGAGCGCGGCGACGAGGGCGAGCAGGATCCAGACGAAGCGGAAGTGCAGCACCTGGTAGTAGGCGCCGGCCACCCCCATCGCCAGCAGCGCGGCCACCAGCCCTGCGGGCCGGGGCAGTTCGGCGGTCTGGCCCCGCTGTGGCGGCGCCCGCAGCACGCGGCCGCAGCGGACGGCGGCGGCGAGGACGAGGGTGACGATGCCGACCACCCCGAGCGGGCCGCGTTCGGTCAGCGCGGCCAGGTAGTCGTCGTGCGCCTCCTTGGCGTACGGGTACTGACGGTCGTACAGGAGCTGCTTGGTGGTGCGCGGGCCGCTGCCGAGCGGGCCCCCGGAGTCGTACAGCTGCAGCGACTCCTGCACCAGGATGCTCCGCTGGGAGGTGCTGTTGTCGCTCCGCCCAAGGGAGTTGACCAGCAGCGGCTGCCCCGACTGGGCGGCCCAGTTCTGCACCGTCGAGAGCGGCACCACCTGCAGCGTCCCGCCGACGAGCGCCCCCGTGGCGAGCACCATCGCCACCGCGGCGACCAGGCCGTGCCGCCGCCACACCGCCACCGCGCCCAGGAAGACCAGTCCGACGGCGAGTTCGAGCAGGCCGCCGTTGGACTCCGACAGCGCGAACGCCCAGAGCAGCAGCGCGTATCCGGTCCAGCGCAGCGCCCGGCTCCGGGGCCGCTGGACGGCGTGCACGACGAAGAGGGAGACGACCCAGTAGGCGGCGGCGTAGTTGGGGTCGCCGAAGGTGAACAGCAGCCGGTTGCCCTCGGTCTCGGAAACGCCCTCGATGGCGCTGATGTGCGCGAAGGAGGCGGTGACGAGCAGCGCCGCCCAGCCGATCGACGCCAGCGCGAACGCGGTCGCCAGGCGGCGGAGCACCCCCGGGAGGCGCGCGAGGTTGTACAGGGCGGCGGTCCAGGCGATCAGCACCAGGTCCTGGGCCAACTGCAGCAGCGAGACGCCGGGCAGCGGCCCGATCAGTCCGGCGATGCCGCCGCCGACGACCAGCAGGCCCATCGGCAGCAGGTAGGGGGCGCCCAGCCGGCGGCCGCTGGTGGCCGCCCAGACGCCGGTCAGCAGGAGCGTGGCCAGGGTGAACAGGTCCACCGGGGAGGTGTGGCCGGGGCCGGTGGGCTGCAGGATCGGCTGGAACACCATGGCCAGGCACGCGGCCGTCACGGCCGCCCGCTCGGCGCTGCCCCGCCGGGGGCCGCGTGCCTCGGCCGGGGACGGGAGCGGTGGCAGGACTGCTCCCGGTCGTGGGCGGGCGCCCGCCAGGGTCGGCGTCATGTCAGCACCGCGAAGGGGCGCAGCCGGGCGACCGGCCGGACCAGGCCGTTGCCCACCAGGATCCGCAGGGCCGCGTCCACGCCCCGGTCGTCGAGCTGGGGGATCTCCCGGGGTGCGGCGTCGCCGTAGCCGAAGCGCAGTGTGTGCCGACCATGGGGGTCCGCGCCGGAGCGGCCGTCGCGGGCGAAGGCGCTGATGATGCTGCCGGTGCCGTGGCAGGCGGTGTAGAGGCTGCGGTGCGCCTGCGGCGCGGGCACGCACAGGAAGGAGGAGGTGCGGTTGGTGCCGGGCACCAGGAGCGGCTGTCCCGTCGCGGCGAAGGCGGGGTGACCCCGCATCAGCTCCGGAGTCCAGGCGCGCGCGGCGTTGTGGCGGTGCACATAGGCGGGGCGGCCGTCCACGGTCTCCTCGTAGACGGAGTTGTGGGGCGAGTCGACGACCAGGCGCAGCTTCGCGCCGAACACCTGCGCGGCGAACTCCTGCAGGGCGGCATAGGTGGCCAGCCGGTAGGCGAAGCCGTAGTTCATGGACAGCCGCTGGGCCAGCAGCAGCCGGCGGCCCTCGTCGGTGTCGGTGGCCACGGACGGGCAGCCCGCGGTGAAGTAGGCCGCGTAGCGTTGCCGCGCGCGCAGCGGCGAGCGGGCCAGAAAGTGCGACAGCGGCTTCTGCACCGCCATCTCGGCCCGCAGCATCCGCGACGCGGACTTCCGCCGGGCGTACAACTCGCCGATCTGGCCGGTGAGGACGCCGCCGCCGTTGTGGAACTGCAGGGTCACCTGGCCCTGGTGGACGCCCAGTTGCTCAGCGATCCCGGGCTCGAAGACCTCCTCGACCTCCTGCAGCTCCAGGAAGTGGGTGCTCGCGCCGATCGAGCCGAACCGCAGCCGGGCGAGCTGGACGCAGACCCAGGGCAGTTCCCGGCGGGCGCGGTGGGCGCCGCCGAACTCCTCGACGGGCAGGCGGCCGAACTCCTCGACCCGGTCGATGTCGGCGCGGTCGAGCCCGAAGCGCTCGGCGGCGAAGTCCGCGCCGGTGACGGCGGCGCGCAGGACCTCCTCGCGGCTGAGCTCGAAGCGCCAGCCGGGCGGGTCCGGGTAGCGCCGGCCGACGCGGCCGTAGAAGTCGGCGACGGCGGCCGGGTCGGGCCGCGGCAGGTCCAGAGTGGCCAGCGCCATACCGCAGTTGAGCGCGGAGTCGGTGAGTGCGGGGCGGATCGCGTCCCGGGTGGCGACGGCGATGCTGGAGGGCATCTCGGACTTGCTCTTGTGGCAGAAGTCGGGGAGCACGACGGGCGGGGCGGCGAGATCCGCGGTCGCGGTGCCCTCGTGCAGGCGCTCCAGCAGCGCCGGGTCGGCACGGGCGTCAGGGCTGTCGAAGACGGTGAGGTCGGGCGGCGCGCCGTCGGCAGGGCTGCCGAACGGGCCGCCGGAGGGGCCGGAGCCGGGTCGGCCGGCGGGGTCGGTGAACACGTCGATGCGCATCTCAGATCCTCGTGTGCAGCGGGGCTTCGGTCGTCGTGGCGGTCGCGGCCCGGGCGGGCGGCGGCCCGTAGGCGGCGGTCAGGGTGTCGGCCAGGGCGCGCTCGGTGTAGCGCTCGTCGATCCGGGCGCGGGCGGCGGCGGCCATCCGGGATGCTTCGTCCGGGCGGTCGAGCAGGTGGCCGATCGCCGCGGCGAGGAGTTCGGGCCGCTGCGGCGGCGCGAGCAGCCCGGTCTCGCCCGGACGCACCACGTCGGGAACGGAGTTGACCGCGCTCGCGACGACGGGGACGCCGCAGACCATCGCCTCGCAGATGGCCACCGGCAGCCCCTCGTAGCGGCTCGGCAACGCGAACACGTCGAAGGCGGGCAGCAGTTCGGGCACGTCCTCGCGTTCACCGACCAGGACCACGCGGGCGGCCGGCAGCGCGCGGCGGGCCGATTCGGCCGCCTGCTGGGCGAGTTCGCCGCCGCCGACCCAGACGCCGGTCACCTCGGGGCGGCCCAGCGCCGCCATCGCGGCGACGAAGTGCTCGGGCGCCTTCTGGTAGCAGAGCCGGCCGACCGACCCGACGACGGCGCCGGACTCCGGCAGACCGAGCAGGCGGCGGGCGCGGGCGCGGGTCTGCGGCGAGCGGATCGTCGCGTCCCGGTCCACGGGCACGGCGATGGTGCGGATCCGTTCCGGACTGAGCAGGCCGCGGCGGACGACCTCCACCGACACGGCCGTGCCCACGCACAGTCCGACGTCCGTGAACCGCCCGAGGCGGCGCTCGATGCGCGCGTAGGCCCCGCGGCGCGGCGGCGACTGGAACTCGTGGAAGGGGAGCCCGTGGTAGGTGTGCACCAGGCGCGGCACGCCCGCCCGGCGGGCGGCCTCGCGGCCGATCGCGCCCGCCTTCGCGCTGTGGGTGTGCACGACGTCGAAGCTCCGCTGCCGGAACAGGGTGGCGAGCCGGAACAGCGCGCGCAGGTCGTCCAAGGGGGCGATGGGCGAGCGCAGCGACGGTTCGAGGACCACCTCGAGGCCCGCGCCCACCGCCTCGTCGAGCAGCCGGTCGCCGCTGCCGGCGACGAGGGTCACCCGGTACCGGTCCGGGTCGAGCGCCCGTGCCCCGCGCAGGGCGACGACACCGGCGCCGGCCTGCATCCGGGTGATCACGACGGCCACCCGCAGCCGGTCGGCGGAACGCGGGGCGGTTCCGGCTGTCATGGCGTCACCACCGGGGTCCGGGCGAGCAGTTCGGCGAGACCGGCGCCCGGAGCCGCGCCGAGGACGATCTCGTAGGCGGGCAGCCGGGCCGCCAGTTCCGCGGCGGTCGCGGCCACCGGGGGGTGGCTCGGGCCGATGCCCGTGCCGAGGGCGAGCGTGGCCGCGAAGGCCCAGTAGCGCCGCAACTCCCCGGCCATGTAGGTGCCGGCGGTCAGCGCGCGGGCGGCCGCGTCGGGGTCCAGCGGTGTGATCGACGGCCGGGCGCGGCCGGTCCGGCGCAGCACCACCAGCCGGTCCGGACGCAGCACGTCCACCCGGCCGGGCAGCGGTCGCTCGCTGCGGCCGTAGGGCATCCGCCGGCCGCCACCGCCCTCGACGCGCACCGGTTCGACCAGTCCGTGGGCCCATGTCCCGTCACTGACACAGAGGTTGTCGGAGCAGGCGCGCTCGCCCTGGGCGACCGCCTGGAGCAGCAGCGTGGACCGGCCGATGCCGCCCGGTCCGGCCAGCAGGCAGGTCTCCCGGCCGACCGTGACGGCGGCGGCGTGCAGCGGCGCCCGGCCGCGCCGACCGGCCCACCACAGCGCCGGGTACTGCACCAGGACGGCCCTGGCCAGCAGGTGGAACCGCGAACGCAGCGCGTGCGCGGCCAGGCGCTCGCGGCCGGGCGGCCGCCAGCGGGCCTCCACCCGCAGGTGTTCCCCGCCGGTCCGCAGCCGCAGGTCGAAGCCGCTGCCGGCGGCGTTGACGAGCAGCACCTCGCCCGGGCGGCGCCAGGCGCCCCGGGTCAGCGGCTCGGCGCCGGCCAGGTCCAGCGGGCCGCGGTCGGCGGAGACGTCCACGGCGATGTCCGGGGCGGTGTCCGGCGGTTCGGCGTCGACCGGCTGCCAGGCGTCGGGGCAGGCTTCGGCGAGCAGGCGGGCCGTCCAGCGTTCGGAGCAGGACACCACGAGCCGTTCCCCGGCCTGGACCAGTGCCGCGCGCATCAGAAGTCGTCCAGCCAGAGCGAGTCGAGCAGGTCCCGGGCGGCGGGCGCGGTCATCACCGGCGGCTGGTACTCGGGCACCAGCGCCGCGAGCCGCTTGCGGACCGCCTCGGCGTCGTTCTCCGCCGCGGCGGCGTAGAGTTCGGCCAGCCCCGCGTCCAGGTCGTCCGGCAGCACCGCGCCGCGGGTGGCGGAGATGCGCGGATGCCCGGTGGGGACGTTCTCCTCGGAACGGGCGAACAGCGACTCGTTGAGTTTCTCGCCGGGCCGCAGCCCGGTGAACCGGATCTCCACGCCGGGCTTGCCGACCAGCGCCGCGTAGGCCTCGACGAGGGAGACCATGCGGACCGGCTCGCCCATGTCGAGCACGAAGGTCTCCCCGGCCTCCGCCATCGCGGCGGCCTCCAGGACCAGGCCGACGGCCTCCTCCACGGTCATGAAGAATCGGTCCACCTCCGGATCGGTGATGGTCACCGGCTGCCCGGTGGCGATCTGGTGGGCCAGCACGTGCAGGAAGGAGCCCCGGCTGCCCAGCACGTTGCCGAAGCGCACCGACCCGACGCTGGTCCCTGAGCCGGCCCGGCTGCGCACGATCAGCTCGGCCAGCTGCTTGGTCGCGCCCAGCACCGAGGTCGGCGCGGCGGCCTTGTCCGTGGAGATCAGCACGAACCGGCGGGTGCCGTGGGCGACTGCGGCGTCCACGAGTTGCTGGGTGCCGAGCACGTTGGACTTGACGCCCTCGCAGGGGTGCAGTTCCAGCAGCGGGAGGTGCTTGTGCGCGGCCGCGTGGAAGACCACCTCCGGACGGAGGGTGGCGAAGACCTGGTCCACCCGGGCCCGGTCGCGGATGTCGGCGACGATCAACTCGTCGGTGTCCAGCAGCGCTTCGCCGGTGATCTCCAACTGGAGCCGGTGCAGGTTGGACTCGTCGTGGTCGAGCATGTAGAGCGCGGCCGGGTGGTAGGAGCGCACCTGGCGGCACAGCTCGCTGCCGATCGACCCGCCCGCCCCGGTGACCAGCACCCGGCGGCCGGCGACGACGGCACGGGTCGCGGCCCGCACGACATGGATCTCGTCGCGGCCGAGCAGCGTCGTCGGCGAGACTTCCCACAGGTCGCCGCCGCGGCTGCCGCGCTGGACGGCGGCGTGGAAGGCGGGCAGATAGCGCACGGCCGCGCCGGAGTCGGCGGCCTGGCGCAGCAGCGCGGCGAGTTCCAGTGGCGGCAGTGAGGGGATCGCCACGATCACCACGTCCACGGCCTCCGTCCGCACCACCTCCGCCAGGGCGGACAGGGGGCCCAGGACCGGCAGCCGGTCCACGCGGTGCTTGCCGGGGTCGTCGTCCAGGAAGGCGAAGGGGGCCAGGCCGTAGGAGGGGGTCTCCTGGAGGTCGTGGGCCAGGGTCCGTCCCGCGTCCCCGGCGCCGACGATCAGCGTCCGGCAGCCGGCCGAACGCCCGGCGCGGGAACGGCGGTTGCGGTGGTCCAGATGCACGAGTTGCATGACGTCGCTTCTCCTCCTGGGCGCGGATGGTCCCCGGGGTCAGCGGTCCGGTCCGCGCCGGCCGCCGTGGATGAGGGCGCAGTGGTAGGCGCGCAGCAGGCCCCGGGCCAGCTCCTCGAGTACCGGCTCGGTGCCCGCCGAGGGCACCCGGGCGCAGCCGTACGGCAGTTGGCCGTCCAGGTAGGCGCGCACCGCGTCGGCGACAGCCGCCGGATCGGGTGGCACCACGAAGCCGTTGCGGCCGGAGCGGACCAGTTCGGCCGTGCTGTCGGTGGTCACCGCGACGACGGGCACCCCGGCCGCGACCGCGGCGACCCCGGGGTTCTCCGCGGTCAGGCCACGGCGGCCGGCGACGAACAGGTCTGCCGCGGCGAGCAGTTCGGTGAAGGAGAGGTCGTCCTCGGCCGGGGCCCGGGTGGTGCAGGTCAGTGCCAGCACGTCCGTGCGCCGCGGGCCGACCCGGGTCGCCCAGTCCCCGACGGACTGGGGGGCGTCCGGGCTCAGGCACTCCAGGACCAGCGCCACGCCCGGCGCGACGCCCAGCCTGGCCCGGACCGCCGCGCGGTCGACCCGGTTGGTCGGCCAGCACTCCACGGGCGCGACGATCGGCAGCCAGTGCACCAGGTCACCCCGGGCGGCACCGGACGCCACGAGCAGCCCGGCCGCGACCCGGCCGTGCGCCAGCCAGGTCGTCCGCGCGCCGGCCCGGCGGCGTTCGTGCCGGGCCCACCACCGCGCCGGGGCCGTGCGTCCACGCCGCAGCGGCACCAGCGGCACCGTGTGCACGCGGCGGACGGCGCTGCCCTCGGCATCGTCGGCCGGGCCCTTGCCGACGCTGTGCACGACGTCGGCCGGCTCGTCAGGTCCGACCAGGCGGATCCGGCCGCCCGTGTCGAGCAGGTCGAGCGCGGCGCGCAGGACCGTGCCCAGGCTCTCGGCGGTGCTTCCCCATTCGACCCTGATCCGGGGACTGGTCCCGGCGATCGTCGTCACCCGACTCAACTCCCCTTGTGCTCACGGTCCTTGGCGGCCAGGCCGAGCACGCCGACCACCGGCCAGCCGGTGGAGTCGGCCAACTGCCGGATCCGCCGCACCTCCCGGTGCGGGGCGAGGTCGGGAACGACGACCAGCAGGCCCTCGCGGCGGTCGTCGCCGCGTCGGTCCGCGCCGGGCAGGTCCGCCAGCGCGCGGACCCGGAGCAGGGCGGTCGCCCCGGCGGGCTCCGCGGCCTCCATCAGCCGCTGCGTGCCCGGCTGCCCCACGCCGTCGACGGACACGCCCCACTCGTCGGCTGCCCTCAGGTTCGTCCGGTGGCCGGTGCCCGCGCCGTTGAGGGTCGAGTGCTCGCCGCCGTGCCCCGGCTGCTGGGCCGGGGTCAGCAGAGCCTCGAACTCCCGGGCCACCAGCGCGAGTCGGCCGTCCGGGTCGGGCCCGGTCAGCAGCAGGGACTCGACCCTGCTGCGGGCGACCGCGCGCCGGGCGCTGATCAGGGTGTCGGCGGGGACAACCAGCTGCTGCGGGTGGCGGCGGCCGCCGCGGAGCCGGACCGCGCCGAGCAGCGGCGCGCCGATCTCGCGGCTGAACGCCTCGGCGTCGGCGACCCGCGGGCGCAGCGTCTCCAGCACGGTCGCCGCCAGCAGCCCGGTGACCAGGCCCAGCAGGCCGGCCAGGACCGCGTCGGTGACCAGCGCGGAATGCGCGCGGCCCGCGCCCGTCGGAGCGGCGATGACGGCCGCGGTGGTCGGGTTCAGGCCGCTCAGCAGCGACTGCACGCCGCCGAGCTGCTGGTCCACGGAGCCCAGCTGCGCGGAGAGCCGGGCGTGGTCGGCCGGACTCTGCGCCAGCGCCAACTGGGCGGCCAGCTGCGAGCGTTGCGCCAGCAATGAGTGCTCCTGCGCGGTGAGCTGGTTGATCAGGGCGGTGTCCGCGGTGGTCTTCGGACCGCCGTTGAGGTAGTTCGCCAGCTCCTTGGCCAGTCCGCTGTCCAGACCGGTCGCCACGGCCGGGCTGCGGTCGGTGACGGTCAGGTTGACCACGGCGGAGGTGCCGATCCGGCTCAACTTGATCTCGTGCGCGAAATCGGCCGGGACGTGGCCGGTGAGGTGCGCGTCCCAGATGGCCCGCTGCACGATGCTGGTACTGGTCGCGATCGCCTGCGCCCGGCTGAGCACCGCGTCAGCCTCCGTCGTGGTGGTCGGCGTCTGGTCGGACACCTGCACCCGTGAGGTCGCGGCGTAGCCGGGGTGGGACCGCAGCTGCAGACCGACGACCACGAGCACCGGCAGCAGCGTGAGGACCAGCAGCAGCCGCCAGTGGCCGACCACCACCCGGTGCAGGGCTTCGTTGAGTTCCATCCGATGACCTCGCATTCCGCGGCGCGCCCGTGCGCGTCCGCCTGCTCGGGCAGGCGAGGAAGGTGCCTGACATCGTTGCAGCGGGCCGACGCGACGGGCTCATGCGGCGGGGCGAGATCCGGCTCGTTCATTTGCGTGATCCACAAGTTCGCGGCCCCGCCTACGGTCGTACTGCCGGCGGGCCCGCCGCCGGCCGAGGAGCGAGCCATGGACGTCCGCCGGATCTCCCCAGCAACGGCCGAGGCCGACGACGCCGGACCGGACCGCGAGGCCGTCCCGTTCGCGCGGACGGAGATCTGCGCCGAGGCGCGGCAGGCGGCCCAGCGGGTGCTGGCCTCCGGCTGGGTGACCACGGGCCCGGAAACCCTGCTGTTCGAGCGCGAGTTCGCCGCTTACGTGGGGGCCGCGCACGCGGTGGCGGTCAGCTCGTGCACCGCCGCGCTCGAACTCGCGCTCCGGGCTCTACGGTTGCCGCCCGGCAGCCGGGTGCTGGTGCCGACGCTGACCTTCTGCGGCACCGCCCACGCGGTGCTGCACGCGGGCCTGCGGCCCGTCCTGGTCGACGTCGACCCGGACACCGGCATGCCGGCCGCACCGCAGGTCACCGCGGCGGTCGCCGCCACCGGCCGTCCGGCCGCCATGGTCGTGGTCCATCTCGCGGGCGCACCCGCCCCCTTGGACGAGCTCGCGCAGGCCGCGGACCTGCCGCTCGACCTGGTCCTGGAGGACGCGGCGCATGCGCTCGGGACCTACGTCGGCAGCCGCCCGGTCGGTGCCCTGTCCCGGGCCGCCTGCTTCAGCTTCTACGCCACCAAGAACCTGCCGATCGGCGAGGGCGGCATGGTCACCACCGACGACGCCGAGCTGGCCGCTCAGGTCCACCGCGGGCGGCTGCACGGCATGTCGGCCGACGCCTGGCGCCGCTACCAGCCGGGCGCCACTTGGCAGTACACCGTCGAAGAGCCCGGTCTGAAGGCCAACATGACGGACCTTCAGGCGGCGATCGGGCGCCGGCAACTGCTCCACCTGCCCGAATGGCAGCGCACCCGCGAAGCGCTGGCCGCCCGGTACACCGCCGGCCTGCGTGACGTGCCCGGGCTGAGGCTGCCCCGCGAACCGGCCGGGGGCCGGCACGCCTGGCACCTCTACCCGGTCCGGGTCGCGGAGCAGGAGTACGGCCGCGAACGGGATCTGCTGATACGTCAGCTGGCCGCGCGCGGCATCGGCACCTCGGTGCACTTCCTGCCGCTGCACCGGATGCCCTACTTCCGCCGCACCGCGCTCTGTCCCACCGGCGGCTTCCCGGGAGCGGACGCGCTCTACCCCGGCCTGCTGTCGCTGCCGATGCATCCCGGCCTGACCGGACGTCAGGTCGACGCCGTCTGCAGGGCCCTGCGCGAGCTGGGCCCGGACCCGGAGGGCCCGCGATGACTTCCGCACCCGCCACCCGCACCGCCCCCGACCTGTCCTGGCGGCGCCCCGCACTGCTCGGCGCGCTGCTGCTGGCGGTGCTCCTCGCGCTCGCCGCCCTGACCCGGACGGCGGCGCTGACCCACGCGGACCTGCGGGCCGACCGCGCCGTGCAGCCGCTGCGCTCGCACGCCGCGACCACCGCCTTCCTGTGGCTGACCGACGCCTCCGCCGAGGTCGTCGGCCTGGCCGCGCTCGCCGCCGGGCTCCTCGTGCTCCTCGCCCGGCGCCGGCCCCGCGACGCCGTCCGGCTGCTGCTGACGGCGGGCGGTGCGTGGGGCCTCGCCCTCGTCCTGAAGACGGCCCTCGACCGGCCGCGTCCTCCGTCCGTGCTGTGGGTGCGGCCGCCGGACGCCACCGGGTCCTTTCCCAGCGGCCACGACACCACGGCGACGGTGCTCGTCGTGGTGGTCCTGCTCACCCTGGCGGGCACGGGCCGCGCCCGCCGGATCGCGACGGCGTGCGCGGTCGTCTTCGCCCTGGCCGTCGGCTTCGGCCGGATCTACCTGGGCGACCACTACCCCACCGACGTCCTCGGCAGCTACCTGACCGTCGCTGCCACCGCCCTGCTCGTCCGGGCAGCCGCCGAGCTGCCCGTCGAACCGATGAGCTGGCGCGGCCGGCGTTCCGCCGCGGCCTGCCTCCGTCCCGCCGCCCGCGAAACGCACGACACCGCAGCCGTGCCGGCGTTGGTGCGGCCGCCGGGGCACCCGCACGGACTGGCCCTGCCCGCCGACCGCGCCGATCAGCCGGAGCCGGAGCACGGGACGCCGCGCCCGGGGCCCGTGCAAGGAAACCGAACCCCGTGAGTGTGGTGCCGATTCTCCAGTACCACTCGGTCTCGGACGATCCCCCCGAGTGGGCGGAGCCGCTCACCGTGACGCCACGTCACTTCCAGGAGCAGCTCGACCTGTTGCGGGACGCCCAGATGTCGGTGATACCGCTGCGGCGCCTGGTCTCCGCCATCCGCGGCGGCCCACCGCTGCCGCCGCGGTCGCTCGTGCTCACCTTCGACGACGGCTTCTCCGACTTCTACTGGACCGTCACCCCGCTGCTCGCCGCCCGCGAACTCCCGGCCACGCTCTTCGTCGCCACCGGGGCCGCCTACCCGCCGGGCGGCCGCTCCTCGGGCTCCCGGCTGCCCGCGGCACGGATGCTGAACTGGCGTCAGGTCGCCGGACTCGACGCCTACGGCATCGAGATCGGCGGCCATTCGCGGACCCACGCCGAGCTCGACGTCCTGCCGGGCCGGCAGTTGCGCAGCGAGGTCGAGGGCTGCAAGCGGGACCTGGAGGACGTCCTGGGCCACGCGGTGTCCAGCTACTCCTACCCGCACGGCTACCACAACGCCGCGGTGCGGCGCGCGCTGCGCGCCGCCGGCTGGGACTGCGCCTGCGCCGCGCCCCAGGCGTTCAGTTCCACCACCGACGACCCCATGTGCCTGGCCCGGCTGACCGTGCGCCACGACACGACGGCGGCCGTGTTCGCCGACTGGCTGCGCGGCCAGGGCGCCCGCACCTCGCCCGCACCGCCGGAGACCCTCGGCACGCGGGCCTCCCGCCTGCTCCGCCGCACCCGCGCCCGGTGGCCCGGTCGCCTGCGCTGAGTACCCAGCGCCGTGGCCGGAGGCGCTCTCCGGATTCCGACGGCGGGTCACCTCCCGGCCGAAGGCCGGGGAGTGACCTCGCAAGGGTGCGGAAAGGTGAACCCGTCCGGGTCATGGCCACTGGTCCGGCCTCGCCGGCGTCCCCTGTGCCGTGCCGCGCAGGAAGTCCCGCTCCACCGCGTTCGACGCCAGTTCCGCTGCCTGTGCGTAGACGCGCCGTGCCTCCTCCTCGCGGCCGAGACGGCGCAGCAGGTTCGCGCGCACGGCGTGGTAGAGGTGACTGCGCGTCAGCCGCAGCTCCTCCACCGCCGCCAGCCCCGCCTCCGGTCCGGCCACCTCCGCCAGCGCCACCGCCCGGTTCAGCGCGGCCACCGGTGTCGGCGCCAGAGCCAGCAACTGGTCGTACAGGGCCATGATCTGACGCCAGTCGGTGTCCTGCGCCCGGGCCGCGTCCGTGTGCACCGCGGCGATGGCGGCCTGGATCTGGTACGGGCCGGGACGTCCCCGGCGCAGGCAGGCGCGGACGAGGGCGTGGCCCTCCGCGATCTGCTCCCGGTCCCAGCGGGAGCGGTCCTGGTCGGCGAGGAGCACGAGAGAGCCGTCCGGGGCGGTGCGGGCCGCACGCCGGGCGTCGGTGAGCAGCATCAGCGCCAGCAGGCCCGCCGCCTCCGGCTCGTCCGGCATCAGCTCGCACAGCTGCCGGCCGAGCCGCAGCGCCTCCGCGCTGAGCGCCGGGCGGGTCAACTCTGGCCCCGCGCTCGCGGTGTAGCCCTCGTTGAAGACGAGATACACCACGGCCAGCACGGCCCCGAGCCGGTCCGGCAGGTCGGCGTCGCGCGGGACGCGGTAGGGGATGCCGGCGTCGCGGATCTTCGTCTTGGCGCGCACCAGGCGCTGCGCCATGGTGGCCTCGGGGACCAGGAACGCGCGGGCGATCTCGGCGGTCGTCAGGCCGCCCAGCAGGCGCAGGGTGAGCGCGACCCGGGCGGGGAGGGCCAGTGCGGGGTGGCAGCAGGTGAAGATCAGCCGCAGCCGGTCGTCGGTCACCGGGCCCTCCTCCTCGGGGGCGGTCGCCGCCTCCTCTTCCAGCCGCGCCGCGGCCTCGGCGTGCCGGCGGTCGCGCACGGCCTCCCGGCGCAGCCGGTCCACCGCACGGTTGCGCGCGGTGGTGACGATCCAGCCCGCCGGGCTGGGCGGGATGCCGGTCCGGGGCCAGCGGTCCAGGGCGGTCGCGCAGGCGTCCTGGACCGCCTCCTCGGCGAGGTCGATGTCGCCGAGGGCGCGGACCAGGACCGCGACCGCCTTGCCGTACTGCTCGCGGAAGACCCGCTCGACGACGGCAGCGGCGTCCGCCGCATCAGACATCGGTCATGAACGGCCGCACCTCGATGGGCAGGGTCGTCGCCTGGGCGCACTTGCGGCCCCACTCCAGGGCGGCGTCGAGGTCCGGGGCCTTGATGATGGTCAGGCCGCCCAGGTACTCGCGGGCCTCGGCGAAGGGGCCGTCGGTGACCAGGACACTGTCCTTGCCGTCGGGGTTCTCGCGGTCCTTGAGCCGGACGACGGTCGCGCTCTCCTGACCGGCCAGCCCGTCGGAGAAGACCCAGGCCCCGGCCGCCTTCAGCTCGTCGTTGAAGGCGGCGACATCGCGCATGATCCCGTCCAGCACCTCGGGCTCGGGCCGCGGGCCCTCGGGCTGGTAGACGCTGAGCAGGTAGTGCTTCACGGCGTGCTCCTCGGTGGTGCGACGGCCGGCCGCTGCCGGCCTCCTACCCTCTATACGAGAAGGACCCCCGGTTCTCGACAACCCGCCGGAGGGGATTTCCCGGCGCTGTTCCGGGCGCTCTTGACGCCCGGCCATGGTCTAGGCCAATTTAGGGCTGCGCGGTGCGAGTCGGAGTTCGTGTGGGGGCTTCGGAACTGCAGTCGCGTCAGTTCCGCGTGTGCGCAAGGAATCTGACGGATCAGACGGAGGCAGTACGCCCATGAGCACGAAGCCCACACGGACACTCGCCGCGGCCTGCGCGGTCGCGGCCCTCGGCCTCGGGGGCCTGGTCGCCCTCGACGGCCCGGCCTCCGCCGGGACGGCGCAGCTGCTGGCCAACCCCGGCTTCGAGAGCGGCAGCCTCAGCGGCTGGACCTGCTCCACCGCCGACAAGGCGGTCACCAGCCCGGTCGCGGACGGCGGTTACGCGCTGAGCGGCACCCCGGCGGGCACGGACTACGCGCAGTGCTCGCAGACGGTGGCGGTGCTGCCGAACTCCAGCTACACCCTGTCGGGCAAGGTCTACGGCAACTACGTCTACCTGGGCGACACCGGCACCGGGACCTCGGACACCAGCACCTGGGCCTCGCCGGGCAGCAGTTGGCAGACGCTCAGCACCAGCTTCACCACGGGCGCGAGCACGACGTCGGTGACGGTGTGGGTGCACGGATGGTACGGCCAGCCCGCCTTCGGCGCGGACACGCTCTCGCTCACCGGCCCGGCCCCGGGCGGCAGTTCCGCGAGCCCCAGCGCGTCCGCCTCCGCCTCGACGTCCGTCTCCGCCTCGGCATCCGCCTCCGCCTCCGCGTCGCCCAGCGGGAGCGGCACGGCCACCCCGCCGCCCGCCGACACCGGGTTCCGGCACCCGGTCTACTTCATGCCCCTGGAGAACTCCCCGCAGGCGGTCTCCGACATCGTCAGCGGCTCCGGCGAGAACGAGTTCCTGCTGGCCTTCGTGCTCGACTCGGGGAACTGCACGCCGGCCTGGGGCGGCAGCACCGGCAGCCCCGTCAGCAGCGACACCGCGGTCCTCTCCGACGTCAACGCGATCCGCGCCGCGGGCGGCGACGTCAGCGTCTCCTTCGGCGGCTACAACGGCACCGAACTGGGCGCCACCTGCGGCGGCAGCTCGGCGCTGGCGGCGGCCTACCAGAAGGTCATCGACAAGTACCGGCTGACCCGGATCGACCTGGACTGGGAGGGCGACGACCTCGACGCCAACATGGCCGTGCGCTGGCAGGCGATCAAGCAGCTGGAGTCCGCCAACCCGAGCCTCAAGGTCACCCTGACCATCCCGGCCACCACCGTCGGCCTGCCCGACACCGGCAAGGACGAGATCCGCCAGGCCATCGCGAACGGCGCGCGGATCGACCGGGTCAACCTGATGGACTTCGACTTCGGCCTCACCAGCGGCACCCAGACCGCCGCCGCCGAGTCGGTCGCCATGCAGACCGCCGCCCAGCTGCAGAGCCTGTACGGCTGGGACTCCGCGACCGCGTGGGCGCACCTGGGCGTGCAGCTGATGAACGGCCACACCGACCAGCCCAGCGAGCTGTACACCCAGTCCACCTTCACCGACCTGCTCGGCTTCGTGCAGGCCAACCACGCCGCCCAGTTCTCCTACTGGGACGTCAACCGCGACCGCGCCTGCGACCCCAGCACCGTGCACTACTGGGCCGACGGCGCGTGCAGCAGCGTGACGCAGAACCCCTACGACTTCACCAAGATCCTCGTGAAGTACGCGGGCTGACACCCCGGAAGGGCCACCGCGGAACAAACGCACCCCTGCCCATGTTGACGTGAGCACACTCAACAGCTCATCCAAGAAGGGCAGGGGTCCGCATGAAGGTCCGCAACTCGCTCCGCGCGCTGAAGGCCAAGCCCGGCGCCCAGGTCGTCCGCCGCCGCGGGCGCACGTTCGTCGTCAACAAGCGCGATCCGCGCATGAAGGCCCGTCAGGGCTGAAGCCCGGGGCACGCCGGAGCCGGATGTGGCTGAATACCTGTCATGTCTGTTGCTCCGGCTGCCGCCCCGCGCGTCTGCGGCGTCTGCGGACGCCCGCTGCCGCCCCGTCCCCCGGGGCCGGGGCGGGCGTCCCGCTACTGCTCCGCCGCCTGCCGTCAGCGGGCCTACCGCGAGCGGGGCGCTCCCCCCGAGCAGACGGTCGACGAGATCATCGCGGACATCGCCCGGCGTGCCCAGGTGCTCGCCCCCGACCCTGTCGAGGCGCTCGCCGCCGGCGCGGACGAACTCGGCAGCCGCGTCGCCAGGCTCCGCCGGATGGCCCGCACCGCCGCCGACGCCGCCCGGCAAAACGTCACCCCGCCCGCCGTTACGGAAACCGACGGACTCGCGGAACTCGACTGCGCCGAACTGGCCGAACGGCACCGGCGGGAACTGCGTGCCCACTGCTACCGCCTGCTCGGCTCCTACGACGAGGCCGAGGACCTGGTCCAGGAGACCTTCCTGCGCGCCTGGCGAGCCCGCGACGGCTTCGCCGGCCGGGCCTCCGCCCGCACCTGGCTGTTCCGGATCGCGACCAACGCCTGCCTGGACCACCTGCGCGCCCTCGGCTCGCCGCGGTCACCGGCGGCCCGGTGATGGACGACGCCGCCTTCCAGGGCGTGCTCGCCCACCTGGCCGGACTGCGGATGCTGCGCCGCTCGCCGTCCCTCGACGAGATCGCCGCGACTGCCGTCTTCCTCGCCTCCGACCAGGCCGGCGCCCTGACCGGATGCTTCGTCAACGCCACCGGTGGAATCTTCACGAGCTGATGGGCGCGCGGCTGTCACAAGGGGGGCGGAGGCGGTGTCCAACCCTTCGAAAGCCGCCGAGAGCGGAGCGAACGAAGGAGAAGACCATGACCACCCAGCACCTCGGGCCGCTGCACCGCACCGCCGTCCTGGACAGCTTCATAACCCACCGGGAGGAGGGCCCCGCCGACGGCCCGGCCGTCGTCTTCCTGCACGGGAACCCGACCTCCTCCTACCTGTGGCGCAACGTCCTGCCGGTGGTCGGCGACGGCCACCGGCGGCTCGCGCCCGACCTCATCGGGATGGGCGGCTCCGGCAAGCCGGAGATCGCCTACCGCTTCGCGGACCACGCCCGGTACCTCGCCGCCTGGATGGAGGCGGTCCTGCCCGCGGGCGACGTGGTCCTGGTCGGCCATGACTGGGGTGGCGCGCTCGCCCAGGACTGGGCGGCCCGGGAAGGCGGGGACCGGGTCCGCGGCATCGCGCTGATCGAGACCTTCCTGCGGCCGGTGGAATGGTCGGAGATGGTCCCGGCCGCCGCCGAGCGTTTCCGGGCCTTCCGCACCCCCGGGGTGGGCGAGCGGCTGGTCCTGGAGCAGAACCTGTTCGTCGAGGCGAACCTGCCCGCAGCCACCAAGTCCCTTGCCCCGCACGACCTGGACGCCTACCGCGCCCCCTACCCGACCCCGGCGTCGCGGCGCCCGATGCTGCAGTGGGCCCGCGAGTTCCCGCTGGACGGCGAACCCGCCGACGTGGTGGACCGGGTGCTGGCGTACGGCCGTTGGATGGGGGAGGCTGTCCAGGTGCCGAAGCTGCTGATGACCGTCACCCCCGCTCAGGGACTCGGCTCCGAGCAGACGATCGCCTGGGCCCAGGAGCACATCAGCGCGCTGGACGTGGTCCCCGTCGGCGAGGCGGGCCACCACGCCCCCGAGGACGTGCCGGAGGAGATCGGGCAGGCCGTCAGGACATGGCTGGAGCGGCTGGCATGACGGACCATCAGCCGGACCTGGACCTCGTCGCCCGCGCCGTCGCGGGGGAGCAGACCGCGCTCGAGGACGTGATGCGCCGGGTCCAGGACCCTGTCTACCGCCTCGCCCTGCGCATGACCGCGCGCCCGGCGGACGCGGAGGACACGACGCAGGAGATCCTGATCAGGATCCTCACCCGGCTCGCGAGCTACCGCGGCGAGGCGGCGCTCACCACGTGGGCGTACCGGGTCGCGGCCAACCACCTGATCAACCTGGCCCGGCGGACGCCCCACGAGGAGAACGGGATCACCGTGGACTCCTACCGCCAGGACCTCCTCGACGGCCTGGCCGCGCCGGAGTACCAGGGCCCGGACACCGAACTCCTCGCGGAGGAGGTCCGGTTGATCTGCACGCAGGCCCTGCTGCAGTGCCTGGACCGGGACGCGCGCGCGGTCTACGTGCTCGGCGACATCGTCCGCCTGCCCGGCGAGGAGGCCGCCTGGGCGCTCGGGCTCCAGCCCGCCGCCTACCGCAAGCGCCTGGAACGCGCCCGCCGCCAGGTACGCGACGCCCTCCGCGGGCGCTGCGGCCTGCTCGACGCCACCGCCCCCTGCCGCTGCGCCCGCCGCATCAACCACGCCGTCGGCAAGGGCCGCATCGACCCCGAGCGTCCCGCCCTCGCCACCCACGCGGTCACCGAGGCCGCCGCCCAGGTCCACGAACTCCACGACGTGGGCGACCTGTTGCGCACCCATCCCGCCTACGCGGCCCCGCGCAGCCGCACGGAGGCCGTCCTCGCCCTGGCGAAGGCCGGCCGCTACCGGGGCGTGCTGGACGCCTGACCGCGCGCCGGGGTCAGCGCGAGCCAGGCCGCCCAACCCCCGGACAGCACCAGCTCGGCCAGGCGGCGGTAGCCGCCCGCCGCGGGGTGGGCGCCGTCGCCCGACAGGGCTTCCGAGGTCCAGACCGGGTCGGCGGCCAGCGCGCGGGTGGTGGGGACGAACGCCACGGAGCGGTCGTCGCACAGGGCGGCCATCCGGTCGGACAGCTCCGCGGTGCGGAGCAGGTGGGACTCGCCCGCGTCGGCGACGGGCGGCGGCCCCACCACCAGGACGCAGATCCCTCGCGAACCGCAACTGTCCAGCAGCGCGGCCAGGTTGGCCAGGCTCCGGGCCGGCTCGACACGGAGCGTGCCGTCCCCCTGCTCGACCATGTCGTTGCTGCCGAAGGAGACGACCAGTCGGTTGTCCGCGCCCGGCAGGAAGCGCGCCGCCGTCTCCTGCCGCCAGCGGGACAGCACGTCGTCCGAAGTGTCGCGGCGGATGCCGAGGTTGAAGGCGGTGAGGTCCGGACCCGAGGCCTCAAGCACGCGGCCCACCCAGCCCCGGTAGCCGGGATCGCCGACGCCCTGGACGAAGGAGTCGCCGACGAAGCAGAGCCGGAGGGACGCGGCCGTGGTGGAGCGAACGGGGGTGGGGGTCATGGGGGCCAAGCCTGCCACAGGAGGGGGTGGGGGCCTCCGTACGGATGATCGCTAAGCTGGGCGGATGTCATCGGTGAGGCAGATCCAGGTCACGTTCGACTGCGCGGAACCCCGGCGCGTCGCCCGCTTCTGGGCCGAGGTGCTCGGCTACGCCGCGACTCCGGGTCCGGAGGAGGTGACCCCGGAGGACGACGGCTCGTGGGCCGCGTGCGTGGACCCCTCGGGGACGGGACCGCGGCTGTACTTCCAGCGCGTGCCGGAGGGAAAGGTCGTCAAGAACCGGGTGCACCTGGACGTCCGGGTGGCCACGGGCCTGCGCGGCGACGAGCGCCTCGCCGTCCTTGAGGCCGAGTGCGCGAGGCTGGTCGCGCTCGGCGGGCAACGCGTGCGGCTGCTCCCTGCCGACGAGGAGAACGAGTCCTGCCTGGTGATGCAGGACGTCGAGGGCAACGAGTTCTGCCTGGACTGAGCCCGGACCGGAACGGGGCCGGCCCCCGTCCCGCGATGGCGGCGGGACGGGGGCCGACGGGCGGTGGCGGCGGGCTCAGCGCACCGGCAGCACGCGGGTGTGCTCGATGCGGACCGCCTCCAGGCGCTGCGGGTCCAGGCCCAGCAGCGCGAGGATCGTCGGCGCGATCTGGGTGGTGTGCACCGTGCCGCCGACGGTCACGTGGGCGGGGGTGCCGGCGCCGGAGATGACGAGCGGCACGTCGAGGTCGTCGGCGTGGCCGCCGCCGTGCTCGGCGATCTTGCCGGTGCCGCCGGTGTAGACGACGCCGTACTGGGCCACGCCGTAGACGTCCGGGACGCGCGCGTCGCCGGGCTTGACGCCGAAGAACTTCGCCGCGGCCGTGCCCGCGTAGACCCGGGAGAGGCCGGAGTGGGCGAAGGGCTTGGCGGCCTTGTCGATGTCGGTGCCCGAACCCGACTGGCCCAGCAGGTAGTTCTTCGCGAAGTCGGCCGCGGCCTGGGAGCGGTCGCTCAGCCACAGCAGCATGGCGTCGTCGTCCACGGCGTGCACGACGAGGTCGCCCGCGCCCGGGTGGGCGGCCTTCCAGGCGGCGTTGAGGCCGTCGATCAGGGCGCCGTCGTCGATGCGGGTGAGCGCCTTGGGGTCGATCGGGGACTGGCCGTGCTTGGCGGAGAGGATGACGGTCGTGTTCCGCTCCAGGTGCTGCTTGCGGATCTCCCGCACCAGCGAGCCCACCTGCGCGTCCACGTACGCGAGGGCGCGCTGCAGCAGCGGGCCGGGGACGCCCTTGCTGGTGTAGCCGCCGGTGAGGCCGTCGCTCTTGGGCAGCTTCTGGGCGGTGGACACCGTCTGGAAGTTGAGGCCGAAGACCGCCGGGACGCCCACCTTGCGGGAGCGGGCGTGGTCGTAGCCGTCGATCTCGTTGCGGACCGCGGCGACCTTGTAGGAGTCGTACTGCTGGGTGGCCGCGTTGTCCTTGGTCCAGTCGGCGCCGGCCGCGTAGCCGATGGCGTCGGAGTTGATCTCGGGGGTGAACAGGTCCTGGATGCCCTTGCCCGAGGGGCCGTTGAGGATGTCGTAGGCCGCGTGCTTGTCCGACCACGCGGTGCGCAGCCCGGCCTGCCGGACCACCTCGAAGACCGTGTTCACCTTGAGGTAGGAGTGCGGGTAGACCGGCTTGCAGGTCTTCGGGTCCACCGGCAGCTTCGCGGGGTTGATCAGCGAGGTGGGGTTCCCGGTCATGTGCAGGATGCTGCCGGGCAGCGCGGCCAGCCCCTGGCCGGCGTCGAGGCGGGACTGGTCGCGGTCGAGGTCCTCGGTGAGGTCCACCTCGACGCCCGGCTTGGCGGTCCTGCAGTCGGTCGTCCCGGCCGGCAGCAGCTTCGCGTTCCAGGTGTCGTCGTAGTAGACGCCGGTGGTGCCCGGGCCGCCGCCGGTCAGCTGGGCCACCATGCCGGGGAAGCTGTCGGAGGGGTTGGTGGTCTGCGCGTGCTGGTAGGACACGCCGCCGTGGACCAGCTGCGCGAGCGCGGAGTGCGGGTGGCGGGCGACGTACCAGGCGAGGTCGCTCTGGTGCAGGCCGTCGACGGAGATCAGCAGCACATGCTTGGCCGCGGGCGCGTGATGGCCCCGGACCGCGGCGGTGGGCGCGGCCGAGGCCTGCGCCAGGGTGGCGCCGCCCAACAGGGCGGCCGTCCCGAGGACGGCGGCGAGGCGGAGGGTACGACGGGTCACGAGGGACTCCCTGCAGGAGAACTGACGGGTGGTCGGCTGTGCGGGACATGAGTAGTCCCTGCGCCTGTACGCCCGCGTGTACGCCCGTCGTACCCCCGCTGAACACCGGGACGGAGAGGGGTAAGAGAAGCCCGCGACCTCGCCGGACGGGCAGCGCCTAGCCGATCCCGGTGACCTGCAGGGCGGTGGTCCAGTTGTTCCGGATCGCGGAGCGGGCCGCGGCCAGGGTGATGGTGCCGTTGCAGACGGCGTTCTTGAGCTTGGTCTCGACGCCGTCCTTCGAGGTGGCCGTCGTGGTGCCGTAGCGGGGTTCGGGCCAGAGGTTGCCCGGGTCCTTCGGCGCGCCGCCCAGCTCCAGCGGGACGAGGTGGTCCTCCTCGTAGTCGGACAGGTTGGTGTCCGCGTACCCGTAGTCGGCGATGCCCTGGACCTTGAGCGCGTTGGTGTAGCTGGTGGACGGGCGGACGGTGGCGGTCCAGCCGGAGACGCAGATGGTGGAGCCGATGGTCGCCTGCGTCACGTCCGGGTTGTACGCGCCCGGGGTGCAGGTGGAGTCGGGCAGCGGCAGGTAGGCGGTGGAGCAGGTGGCGGCGTGGGCGGCGCCGGCGCTGACGCCGACGATCAGGCCGCTGACGGCGAGGCAGAGGGCGGAGGCGGTGGCGGTGGAGACTCGGGTGACGGAGCGCATGGAGGACCCCCAACAAGGGCGTGGCGGCGAACGGGAGTTGACCGCGGCGACGCGGCACGGGGCGCTGTTCGAACGTCCACCAGGGTCTCGAACTCCTGTCTATGCGCATAGAGCAGGAGCGGTGAAATGCTTGTGACGAGAGCATGACGCAATGGGTCCGGTCCGGCCGCTGAGGCGGAACCGGATCGCCGCGGCGCGCGTCACAGGGCCGTGGACACCACCGTTGACGCCGGACAGGACGGCTCGAAGCAGCACAAGTCCCGCCGCCGCATGGCCCGTTGGCTTGAGTGGCCGGCGCTGCTGGTCCTCGCGCTGCTGCTCGCGCTGTTCGTGAAGACCTTCCTGCTGCAGGCCTTCGTCATCCCCTCCGACTCCATGAACGACACCATCGTGCGCGGCGACCGTGTGCTCGTGGACAAGCTCAGCCCGTGGTTCGGGTGGACGCCGCACCGCGGCGACGTGGTCGTCTTCCGGGACCCCGGCGACTGGCTCGCCGACGAGCCGGTGCCGGACCCGAGTTCACTGGAACGCGGGCTCGCCGTGGTCGGCCTGGTGCCCGACCCGGGGGAGCGGGACCTGATCAAGCGGGTCATCGCGGTCGGCGGCGACACCGTGGACTGCCGCGCGGGCCAGCCGGTGCGCGTCAACGGCCATGCGCTGCACGAGCCTTACCTCTACCCCGGGGCCACGCCCTGCGACGACGACCCGGTCGGCACCCTCACCGTCCCCCAGGGCTCGATCTGGGTCATGGGCGACCATCGGAACGACTCGCAGGACTCGCGCTTCCATCAGCGGGCGCACCCGGGCGACGGCTTCGTCCCGGTCTCCGACGTCATCGGCCGCGCACTCGTCGTGGCCTGGCCCGTCCCCGGCTGGAAGGGGCTCTGAACCGGCGCCGGAGCCGCTCGTCAACTCCCGCTGGCGGTAGGGCTGATGGCGACGACCGCCTCCGTGGTGTGGACCAGGAAGGTGAGCGACTCCTGGAAGTACAGCTGCACGCTGTCGGCGTCGTGGGAGAGGTAGCCGATGGAGAGGTCCTGGCCCAGTCGGAGGGTGAAGTCGCCGCCGCGGGTGGAGAGCAGGAAGGCGCCGTCGATGGCGGGGGCCCAGACGATGTCGCCGTCCAGCACCCGGCGCACGTGCTCGTGGATCGGGTAGCCGTGGTCCGAGGTCTCGTTGACCGCCGTGTAGGCGTCCGCGCTGAGCGCCAGCGTGTAGGGGCCGCCGACGCCGGCCAGGCGCAGCTCGGTGACGGCGCGGCTGACCACCTCCGGGTAGTCGCGCGGATCGGCGGGCAGCGTCAGCGTCCCGTTGCTGGTCGAGGCCCGCAGGCCGGCGATGCCCGCCGCGGGGTAGCCCTCGAACACGGCCCGGTCCTCGGCGTACGCGATGCGGCGCGCCGCCTCCTTCACCGGACCCCAGTCCGCGTCCTGGGCGCCGCGGGAGACGTCGTCCACCTGCTGCCGGTCCACGGTGAACGGCACCCGCAGCTCCACCACCGGCTGGGACCGCCGGACCCGTGCGCGGACGCCCGACGCCGGGGTCTCGATGTCCTCGAGGTGGCCGGTGTTGACGGCGGCCAGCTCCGGCCCCGCGGCCTCGGGGACGTCCACGATCCGGCGGGCGGCCACATAGCGGGTGAAGGTGCGCCGGGCCTCCTGCTCGAGGTCCGCCCAGGCGGCGTCGGAGATCGGGGCGAGTGCGCGGTGCAGGTTGTCCATGGGATGCGGTGCTCCTAACGGTGCTTCAGGTCGCCGATGCCGAGCGAGCCCTGGGCCGCTGCCGACGCGGTCTGCTCGTCCTGGTCGGCCAGGTCCTCCAGGAAGGCGGCCGGCGGTACGAAGAACAGGGTGCCGGTCACGGCGGTGGAGAAGTCGAGGATGCGGTCGTGGCTGAACGGGCCGTCGCCCAGGAACATGTGACGCAGCATCTCCTCGGTGACCGAAGGGGTGCGCGCGTAGCCGATGTAGTACGTGCCGAACTGGCCGCTGCCCGGGCTGCCGAAGGGCATGTTGTCGCGCAGGATCTTGCGCTCGGCGCCGTCCGGGCCGGTGATGGTGTTGAGCTCGACGTGCGAGCCCGGGGCGTCGATCTCGACGTTGGTCAGTTTGCTCCGGCCGATGATCTGCTCCTGCTGCTCCACCGTGAGCCGGTTCCAGGCGTCCAGATCGTGCAGGTACTTCTGCACGATGACATAGGACCCCCCGGCGAACTCCGGGTCCTCGTCGCCGATCAGCACCGCCGCCGCGGCCGCCCGGCCGACCGGGTTCTCCGTCCCGTCCACGAAGCCCAGCAGGTCGCGCATGTCCAGGTAGCTGAAGCCGGTGACCTCGTCCGCCACCGACACGGCGCCGCGCAGCCGGTTCATGATCTCCGAGCCGAGCGCGAAGCACAGGTCCTGACGGCCGGCCCGGATGTGGAAGAGCAGGTCGCCCGGGGTGGCCGGGGCGTGGTGCCGCGCGCCGCGCAGCTCCTCGAACGGATGCAGCTCGGCCGGACGGGGGCCGTCCACCAGCCGGTCCCACGCCTCGGACCCGATGCCCGCCACCACGCTCAGCCGGCCCTGCGGGTGGCCGAAGCCGACGCTGCGCTGCAGCCCGGCGAGGTCGGCCAGCAGCTCGCGCACCACCGGCTCGCCGCCGGGGTCGACGGTCAGCACCAGGAACAGCGCCGCCGTGGTCAGCGGGCTGAGCACCGGCTGGGGCTCGGACAGGGTCGGGTCCTCGTCGCTCGGCATGCCCACCATCCTGCGGCAGCGGCGCCCGGCCCGCAGGTCGGCGCGCGGGGGAAGGGCGTAGGCTGCGGCGCGGAACCACGGCCACAGGGGAGGACGCTGATGCTGGCTCAGGTACGGGTGCTGGTGGACGACTTCGCGAAGAGCTTCGCCTTCTACGAGCAGGTGCTGGGTCTGACCGCCCAGGAGGGGCAGGACGGCTCGGGTCCGTATGCCTGCTTCAAGGCGCCCGGCAGCACCGACCTGGCGCTGTTCGACCGCGCGCTGATGGCGGGCGCGGTCGGCGCGACCGCGGGTGAGCGCGGCACGGCCGACCATGTGGTGCTGGTGCTCCGTGTCGAGGACGTGGACCGGGTCCACGCCGAGGCCGTCGCCCGGGGCGCGCAGCCGGCCTCCGAGCCCGCCGACCAGCCTGCCTGGGGCATGCGGGTCGCCCACGTCCGCGCGCCCGAGGGCACGCTCGTGGAGTTCTGCAGCTACGGGGACTGAAAGGACCTCCCGGGGGTGCAACCGGACGGAACCGCTCCGGCGGCAGGCGAGTCCCAAAGACGCCTGTGTCCGTCCGGCCCTTCTGGAGTCGCCATGCCGGCCCTGCGCCCCGCCCTCGTCCCGATCACCGCGGCAGCCGCTCTCGCCCTTGCCGGATGCGCCAGTGTGCCCGCGGTGACCGCGCCGCACATCGCCGTCTCGGCGACCCGGCCCTGCCCTCCGCCCCCGGCCTGGCTCGGCGCCACCGCGGCGCCGACGCGGCTGCAGAGCACGCCCGCCAACACCCCGCAGGCCGAGGCGCTGTCGCAGGCCGTGGGCGCGCAGGGCCGGGGCGCCTTCGCCGATGTCTACGGCACGCAGATCACCGACTTCCCGGTGGGCCGGGTCGCCCTCTGCGTCACCGACCTGGCCCGGGGCAGGCAGCTTGCCGCCGCGGCGAAGCGGGCCGACCCGGGGATCGACCTCTCGCGCCTCGACCTCTACCACTGCGGCTACGCGCAGCGGACCCTGGACCGGGCCATCGCCAGGATCATGGCGCTCGGTCCGACGGTGCTCGGCTTCCCCCTCTACACCGCGTCGCCCGTGCAGGACGCCTCCGGCATCCAGGTCACCACGACCGCGAAGGGCGCCCACTCCGCCGCGCTGCAGGCCGCCCTGGCCCGGGCGGCCGGGAACGGCATCCCCGTCCGCGTCGACCCGGGCGGCCCGATGCGGCCCGCCTGACAGCGCGTGGCGCTCCCGGCTCCTACTGGCCGTTGAGCGCGCTGCCCGCCTGCCACTGGGCCCAGGACAGGTTGAAGGCCGCGTAGCCGTTGTCCGGCGCGGCCTTGCCGCGCGGCGAGCCGGTGATGGTGACCGGGTCGCCCTGCTTGACGTGGCTGTAGTACCACTTCGAGTCCGCGAGCGACAGGTGCACGCAGCCGTGCGAGCCGTAGCTGTGGCCCGGGTACGGGTCGCCGGTGGAGTAGTGGACGTAGGTGCCCGAGTAGGTGAGGTGGACGTCCCAGGGCAGCGTCAGGTCGTAGTAGTTGGGGCTGTTCTTGTCGCAGGAGATCCCGACGCTGCACGAGGTCATCCGGACCGTCGGCTCCTTGTCGATGACCGCCATCGTCCCGTCCCAGGACGGGAAGTCCGGGCTGCCCGCGTCGATCGGCATGGTGCGGACGACCTTGCCGTCGCTCTTGACCACCATCGAGTGCCCGGTGACCGAGACGAACGTCTCGAAGTCCGCGCCGATCGTGAAGCTGTGGTGGTAGGCATGGGTGCCGTAACGGCCGTTGCCGTCCGGCACGTCCGTCAGGTCGGCGTCCACGGAGACCTGGGTGCCCGGGGTCCAGTAGTTCTCCGGACGCCAGTCCACCCGGGTGCCGCCCGGGTACCAGTGCCAACTTCCGGTCGTGGGCACCGAGGTGGTGACCTTCAGGTGCTGCTCCACCCCGGCCCGGGCCGACGCGGCCACCGCGTGGCTGAACACCACCGACACCGGCATCGCCACGCCCACCGTGGCCCCGGTGGCCGGGGTGATCGACTCCAGCTGCATCGGCGGACCCGACGGGTGCGTGGGAGAGGGCGACGCGCTCGCCGAGGGCGAGGACGTGCCCGAGGCCGTGCCGGAGCCCGCGCTCGGCGTCCCCGACGCCGCGCCGGCCGAGGCCGCGCTCCCCGCTGCGGCCGACGCGCTGTCGTTGCACGCCGTCGCACCCGCGAGCACCGCACACGCCAGCAGCGCCATCCCGGCAACCGTGCCCTTGCTCTTCCGCACTCCCCGACTCCCATCGACTACACACCCACTGCACCCGCAGAGAGCACACCGCAAGGGCGAACGGTTGCACGGCGAGGTGAGAGTCGTATGTGAGAGCTGTGTCACACCGGCTGTTCGGATCCGCGCCCGAACGGCGCAGCAGCGCTCGCCCGCTCCGCGGGCCCGCACATTGACTGGGCGTCAGCACTGCCGCAGGACGGAGGGGAGACGCGCATGGGCGGGAGGGCCCGGCTGCGGAACGCCGCCGCCACCGCACAGCGCCTGCGTGCGAGCGCCGAGCAGCACTTCCCCGTGCTCACCGAGCTGACCGCCCGGCTGCTCTCAACGAATCTGCTCGACGCCGCGACCCGCCTCGCCGCGCAGGCCTTCCTCACCGCCGTCCCGCTCCTCTTCGCCGTCGCCGCCTTCGCCCCGGCCAGCATGCGCACGCAGCTCGCGGAGTCGCTGCGCACGGTCTTCGGGCTGACCGGGCCGGCCAACCAGGAGATCACCGAGCTTCTCGGTTCGCCCACGGGCAAGGACCTGCGGCAGACCACCGGCATCATCGGTCTGCTCATGGCCCTGATCTCGGCCACCAGCTTCAGCCGCGCCATGGTCCGGGTCTGCGAGCGCGCCTGGCTGCTGCCGAAGGCGGGGGCCCGGATCGTGGCCTGGCGCTGGGTCATCTGGATCCTCGCCGTGCTGCTGGTGATCTTCTTCCAGGGGCCGCTGCGGGAGGGGTTCGGGGTGGGGATCTGGTTGGGCCTGCCGGTCACCTTCGTGATCAGCGTGCTGGTCTGGCTGTGGACGCAGCATCTGCTGCTGGCCGGGCGGGTCCCCTGGCTCCCGCTGCTGCCCGGGGCCGTCCTCGCCGCCGCGGGCTCCACCGCCCTGTGGATCACCGCCCGCCTCTACATCCCCACCGCCCTGAACAAGGCGCTCAACCAGTACGGCTCCCTCGGCCTGGTGCTGACGATGCTGTCCTGGCTCATCGTCCTGTGCGCCGCGGCCAGCTTCGCCGTCACCATCGGCGCGGTGCTGGCCCAAGGGCCGCCGCTGAACCGCTATCTGACGCCCCGTCGGAGCACAGGGGATGCACCAGCCGCACCTCCCGCCTAGGCTGCGATCACCAAATCCGGGCAAAGCCACAGAAAAGGGGCGGCAAGCGCCCCGCTGCGAGAGGAAAGTGACATGTCCTCACCCTCCACCGGTGCCTCCAGGAGCAGCAGCCCCTGGGCGGTCGGCGCCACCGTCTTCGCCGGCGTCCTGCTGGTGTGCAACGGCGTCATCAGCATCCTTGAGGGCATCACCGGCATCGCCAAGGACGACGTCCTGGTCAGCACCCCCCGCTACGTCTACCGTTTCGACCTCACCACCTGGGGCTGGCTGCACCTGGCGATCGGCGCGGTGCTGGTGATCGTCGGCATCGGCGTCCTGCGCAACCAGGGCTGGGCCCGCTGGACCGGCATCCTGCTGGCCGGCGTCAGCCTGTTCACGCAGTTCATGTTCCTGCCCCACTACCCGCTGTGGTCGCTGACCGTGATGGCGCTCGACGTCTTCATCATCTGGGGCCTCGCCACCGTCCGCAGCGACGAGCGGCTCTGAGGGACGACGGTCCCCGTCGGCCGCCTGCGGGCCGACGGGGACCGTCGTGCGTCACGGCTCAGGCCAGCAGCTTGTCCTTGGCCTTCTGGAACTCCGCGTCGCTCAGCGCGCCCTGGTCCCGCAGCTGGGCCAGCCGCGCCAGCTCGTCCACGTGCGTGGGGCCGGCCCCCGCGGCCGGACCGGAGGTCCCGGCCGCCTCGCGGACGTAGGACTTGAAGGCGGCGTCGGCCTGCCGCGCCTGCTCGGCGTCGCGCTCGCCCATCGACCGCCCCCGGACGATGACGTAGGCGAGCACGCCGATGAACGGCAGCAGGATCACCAGGATGATCCAGCCCGCCTTGCCCCAGCCGCTGAGGTCGTGGCTGCGGAAGATGTCGGTGATGATGCGGAACAGCAGGAAGAACCACAGGATCCAGAGGAACAGCTCCAGCATGCTCCAGAAGATGTTCAGCGCCGGGTAGTTGCTCACGGCAGTCCTCCGTGTCGGTCGTGCGGGTCGGTCGGTGCGGGCAAAGCCAGGGCTATCACCCGCCGACCGGCCCCGCAGCCGGGACTGGGCCGACCGCGTGGCGGCGTCAGGCCAGCGCCGAGGCGACCAACTCCCGCGCGGCTTCCTGCACCTGGGCCAGGTGCTCGGGACCGCGGAAGCTCTCGGTGTAGATCTTGTAGACGTCCTCCGTGCCCGACGGCCGGGCGGCGAACCACGCCTGATCCGTCGTCACCTTCAGGCCGCCGATCGCGGCGTCGTTCCCGGGGGCGCGGGTGAGCACCGCCGTGATCGGGTCCCCGGCCAGGGTGTCGGCCCGGACCTGGTCCGGGGAGAGGGCCGCCAGCCGGGCCTTCTGCTCCCGGTCGGCGGGGGCGTCCACGCGGGCGTAGGCGGGGTCGCCGAAGCGCGCGGTGAGCCCGGCGTAGAGCTGGGAGGGCGTCTCCCCGGTGACGGCCAGGATCTCCGAGGCCAGCAGCGCGAGCAGGATGCCGTCCTTGTCCGTGGTCCACACGCTGCCGTCGCGGCGCAGGAACGACGCACCGGCGGACTCCTCGCCGCCGAAGCCGAGCGAACCGTCCAGCAGCCCGTCGACGAACCACTTGAAGCCGACCGGTACCTCCACCAGCCGCCGCCCCAGGTCCGCCGCCACCCGGTCGATCATCGACGAGGAGACGAGCGTCTTGCCCACACCGGCCGCCGACGGCCAGTCGGGACGGTGCGCGAAGAGGTAGCCGATGGCGACGGCCAGGTAGTGGTTGGGGTTCATCAGCCCGCCGTCCGGGGTGACGATGCCGTGCCGGTCGGCGTCCGCGTCGTTGCCGGTGGCCAGCCGGTAGCGGTCGCGCTGCCCGATCAGCGAGGCCATCGCGTACGGGGAGGAGCAGTCCATGCGGACCTTGCCGTCCCAGTCCAGGGTCATGAAGCGCCAGGTGGGGTCGGTCAGCGGGTTGACCACGGTCAGGTCGAGGCGGTGCTGCTCGGCGATCCGGCCCCAGTAGGCCACCGACGCGCCGCCCAGCGGGTCCGCGCCGACGCGCAGACCTGCCGCGCGGACCGCGTCCAGGTCCAGCACGCTGGGCAGGGCGGCGGCATAGGCGCCGAGGAAGTCGTAGCGCCGGGTGGTCTCCGCCGTGAGCGCGCGGCTCAGCGGGATCCGCCGGACGTCCGCGAGACCCTTGCGGATCAGGTCGTTGGCCCGGTCCTGGATCCAGCCCGTGGCCTCGGACCCGGCCGGGCCGCCGGAGGGCGGGTTGTACTTGAACCCGCCGTCCGCGGGGGGGTTGTGAGAGGGCGTCACCACGATGCCGTCCGCGAGGCCGGTGCCGCGGCCGCGGTTGTGGTCCAGGATCGCCAGGGACACCGCCGGGGTCGGCGTGTAGCCGTCGTTGCTGTCGATCAGCACGGTCACCCCGTTGCCGGCCAGCACCTCCAGCGCGGTGGCCCGGGCCGGCTCGGACAGGGCGTGCGTGTCGATACCGAGGAACAGGGGCCCGTCGGTGCCCTGTTGGGCCCGGTACTCGCAGATCGCCTGGGTGGTCGCCGCGATGTGCGCCTCGTTGAAGGCGGTGTTCAGCGCCGAACCCCGGTGCCCGGAGGTGCCGAAGGCCACCGCCTGGCCGGGGACGTCCGGATCCGGCACCAGCGTGTAGTAGGCCGTCACCAGCCGTGCCACGTCGACGAGGTCCTCCGGCCGCGCCGGCTGCCCGGCCCGCTCGTGCACCATCCCGATCCACTCCCTTGCGCTCCGAAGCCGCTGGTCCTGCTGCCCACGAGGCTATCCCAGCCGGTCCCCGGTACCGGGGGGCCGACCGCGCGCGGGGCCGATCGGGTGATCGTGCAACTGCCTTGCCTTGCTCCGGATGCGGGTCGCGGCGGGGCCAATGAAGCTGAGAACCGGCGTCCCTGACGTGGCGTCGGAAAGTGAGGCCGCATGACCAGCATGGACCTGCCCGCCGACGAGAGCGGCACGGCACCCGTCGGGACGCGCACCGTCACCCGCGTGGCCGCCGGACCGCGGATGAGCTGGGTGACCCTGGCGCTGATGATCACCAGTTCGGTGGCCAGCCTGCGCTCCGCGCCCACCATGGCCGTCTACGGCCTGGCCTGCGTCTTCCTCTACCTGCTGCCCGCCGTGGTGTTCCTGCTGCCGACCGCGCTGGTCTCCGCGGAACTCGCCTCCGGATGGAACGGCGGCGTCTACAACTGGGTGGCCCAGGGCCTGTCCAAGCCGCTCGGCTTCCTGGCCGTCTGGTGCCAGTTCGCCATGACGATCTTCTACTACCCGACCCTGCTCGCCTACGTGGCCGGCACCATCTCCTATGTGATCAACCCGAAGCTGGCGAGCAACGGGCTCTACACCGCCGTCGTGATCATGGTGCTGTACTGGACCGGCGTCTGGGTCTCCTCGCGCGGCACCGAGGCCGTCGCCGGGCTGTCCAGCTGGGGCCTGGTCATCGGCACCCTGATCCCCGGCGCGCTGCTGGTCGTCCTGGGCTTCGTCTTCCTCGGCCAGGGCAACGCCTCCGCCGCCCCCATGGACGCCGCGCACCTGTTCCCGCAGTGGACCGGACTGGCCAGCCTGGTGCTGATCGTCAACAACTTCCTCAGCTACTCCGGCATGGAGATGAACGCCGTGCACGTCTCCTCGCTGAAGAACCCGGGCCGGGACTTCCCGCGCGCGATGTTCCTCGCGGTGGGGCTGGTCCTGGTGATCTTCATCCTGCCGGCCCTCGCCATCAGCTGGGTGGTGCCCTCGGCCGAACTCTCGCTCACCGCAGGCGTGATGCAGGCGTTCAACGCCTTCTTCCAGCACTTCCACGTCGGTTGGCTGACCCCGGTGATCTCGGTCTGCCTGGTCGCCGCCTCGCTCGGCGGCATGCTCACCTGGCTGGCCGGGCCGTCCAAGGGCCTGCTGATGATCTCCCGTCAGGAGGGCTACCTGCCGCCGTTCCTGCAGAAGCTCAACCGGCACGGCATCCAGCAGAACATCCTGGTCTCCCAGGGCGTGGTCACCACGCTGATCGCGCTGCTGTACGCGTTCATCCCGAACGTGTCCAACTCGTACTGGATCTTCTCCGTGATCACCACGCAGGTCTACCTCATCGTCTACCTGCTGATGTTCGTCGCGGCGGTGCGGCTGCGGAAGCTGCAGCCGAACCACCCGCGCGGCTACCGCGCCCCCGCGCTGAACGTGCTCTGCGTCGTCGGCTTCCTGGCCTCGCTCGCCGCGTTCGGCATCGGCTTCGTGCCCTCGTCCCAGTTCGGCGGCGGCAGCGTGTGGAGCTATGTCGGCATCGTCGCGGGCGGCACGGTCCTGCTGGGCCTGCTCATCCCGTGGCTGTTCCTGAGGCTGCGCAAGCCCGGCTGGCAGGATCCCGCGGCCGCGGCGCAGGAGGAGGCTGAGCTGGCATGAGCCGGAGCATGATGGCGTCGCGGCACCGGTGGATCTACGTCGGCTCGATCGTGCTGCTGGTGGCGATGGTGATCGGCGCCCTCCTCACCTTCTCCTCGCTGCACCGCACCAACCAGGCGAACCGCAAGGCC
>NZ_JBHSQJ010000148.1:0-653 GCF_042658505.1 Streptacidiphilus monticola
GGGGTGTGGTGGTGCCCCGGGGCGGGGGGGTTCCCGGCCCCGGGGGGTGGGGTGGTTCAGGTGGGGTGGGGGTGGCGGGTGTTGGGGGGTGGCCGGTAGTCCTGGGGTGGGACGGGGACGGGGCGGCCGTGGTGCATGCGCAGTTCCCAGCCGGTGGTGTGGAGTTCGCTGTGGTGTGTGCCGCACAGGAGGGCGAGGTTGTCGAGGCTGGTGGGTCCGCCGTCGGCCCAGTGGATCAGGTGGTGGGTCTCGCACCAGGTGGGTGGGCGGGTGCAGCCGGGCCAGGCGCAGTGGCGGTCGCGGGCGGTGACGGCGTCGCGCAGGTGGGCGGGGACGGTGCGGGTGGCGCGGCCGATGGACAGCGGCCGGCCCTGCCGGTCGGTCAGCAGCGCGCGCAGGGTGCAGTCGCAGGCGATGCGGCGGGCCTCGGCCCGGGTGAGGCGGTGGCCGCGGTGGGTGTGCGCGCCCCGCGGCCGCAGCAGCCCCTCCACCGGTCCGACCGCCACCCCGCCCACCGACCCCACCGATCCTTCCGCCGACCGCGCCGGACCTTGCGCCGCACCCGCCGGACCGTCCACCGAGCACGCGGGTCCTTGCGCCGCCCCGACCGCCGACCCCGCCGGTCCGTCCGCCGCGCACGCCGCCCCGCACGC
>NZ_JBHSQJ010000149.1:0-1084 GCF_042658505.1 Streptacidiphilus monticola
GCCGACGACACCCTCCTGACCGGCCTGCTCCGCGACACCTGGGGCTTCCAGGGCACCGTCGTCGCCGACTACTTCGGCATCGCCTTCCTCAAACTCCTGCACGGCGTCGCCGCCGACTGGGCCCACGCCGCCCACCTCGCCCTCGCCGCCGGCGTCGACGTCGAACTGCCCACCGTCAAAACCTTCGGCGAACCCCTCCAACGCGCCGTCGAAACAGGCACCGTCCCCGAAACCCTCATCGACCGCGCCCTGCACCGCGTCCTGACCCAAAAAGCCGAACTCGGCCTGCTCGACCCCGACTGGAACCCGATCCCCCCCGCCCTGGCCGGCCGCCCCCTGGACGACCCCGCCGCCCTCCGCGGCACCCTCGACCTCGACCCCGACGANCCCCCCGCCCTGGCCGGCCGCCCCCTGGACGACCCCGCCGCCCTCCGCGGCACCCTCGACCTCGACCCCGACGACAACCGGCAACTGGCCCGCGAGATCGCCGAACAAGCCGTCGTCCTCGTCCGCAACGACGGCACCCTCCCCCTCACCCGCCCCCGCCGCATCGCACTGATCGGCCCCAACGCCGACACCCCCACCGCCGTCCTGGGCTGCTACGCCTTCCCCGTCCACGTCGGCTCCCAGCACCCGCAGACCCCCCTCGGCATCGAACTGCCCACCCTCAAACAGGAACTGGCCCGCGAGTTCCCCGACAGCGACCTGATCACCGTCCCCGGCGCCACCATCGACACCCCCGACACCACCGGCTTCGCCGACGCCGTCGCCGCCGCCCACGCCAGCGACGTCGTCGTCCTCGCCCTCGGCGACCGCGCCGGCCTGTTCGGCCGCGGCACCAGCGGCGAAGGCTGCGACGCCGAAACCCTGCAACTGCCCGGCGTCCAGCAACAACTGCTCGACACCCTCCTGGACACCGGCACCCCCGTCGTCCTGGTCCTACTCGCCGGCCGCCCCTACGCCCTGGGCCGCGCCACCACCCACGCCGCCGCCATCGTGCAGACCTTCTTCCCCGGCGAGGCCGGCACCCGCGCCATCGCCACCGTCCTCAGCGGACGCACCAACCCCAGCGGACGCCTGCCCG
>NZ_JBHSQJ010000150.1:0-45798 GCF_042658505.1 Streptacidiphilus monticola
GGTGTCGGTGTCCGCCGCGCTGCCGGGGATGGCGGTCTTGTCCAGGTAGGACAGCAGCGCGCCGTTGTACTCCGGCATCAGCGTCACGGCGCCGCTCTTGAGCAGGCCGTAGGAGACCTCGCGGGAGCCGATGTTGAGCTTGTAGCTGACCTTGACGCCCTTGGCCTTGAGGGCCTCGCCGTAGATGTCGGCGAGCAGCGTGCTCTCGCTGAAGTTGTTGCCGCCGATGGTGACGGAGTCCGAGCCGCCGCCCGCCGCCGCGGAGGGGGCCAGCGGGTTGCTGCTCGCGGTCGACTTCGACGACGCGCACGCGGCGAGCGAGACGGCGGCGGCAGAGGCGACCAGCGCCGCGGCGATACGAGTTCCGTTACTGGTTGTCACAGTTCCACCCGGTGAAGGAGACGTGTGTGTCTGGTGGTGCGGGCGTTTCTCACACACGATCAAATCCGTTATCCGACTGGGGAGTCAACGCCGCAGCGATCACAATCAGCCCTTGTAGCGCACCGTTCACATTCGCCCCTGCCAAATCCGGTCGAATCCCGGTAGTCTCCCGTGCGGTCATGGGTTCGAGGGGGCGGGCTCAACGCACCGGATGCACCACCTGGAACCACCGCGTCGTTGCCGTCCCGACTGGGCCTGGGGGCTCTGTTGTCCACCTCGGACTCGTTCGTGCGCCGTATGAAGCGCAGCCTGGACCGGATGCCGTTCCGGCGCAAGCTCAACATCCTGGTCGTCGTGCCGCTGCTGCTCATCGGCGCGCTGATCTCGGTGAACGTGGAGTCCCAGGTGTCCTCCGCCCAGGACGCCGCCCGGCAGGCCGACCTGGTGCGGGCCTCGCAGCAGGTCGCCGAGCTCGTGGACCTGGTGCAGACCGAGCAGCAGCAGGCGCTGCTGCTGTCCGAGCGCTGGTGCTTCCAGACCTGCCTCAACGGGCCGTCGATGTACGACATGACCAATGTCGACCCGTCCGGCTACGTCCAGGCGGGTGATCTGACGGACAAGCAGGTCCAGATCATCCGGCAGGACTACGGCACCATCCTGCCCGCCACCGAGGCCGCCCCGCTCGCGGCGATCGACGCGCTGTCGACGCTGCGCAAGACGATCACCGAGGGCTACCTTCCCGCGGACAACATCGACTCCGCGTACGGCTCCATCACCGGCGACCTGATCGACAGCCTCCACCTCACCGGCGCGGGCGTCGTCGGCACCGACGACCTGGCCGACCAGCTGGACGCGCTGCTGCGCGCCGACGCCGCCCACGCCCGCTGGGAGACTGCGGTCATCTCCGCCCACACCGGTGACGACAACGCCCAGCTGGAGTTCATCGAGGCGGTCGGCGCCCGCAGCGAGTACGACGTCCAGACCGCGCGCTTCGCCGCGCTGGCCAAGCCGGGACAGGCGGAGACCTTCACCGCGATCGTCGACCACAACCCCAGCCAGGCAACGCTGGAAGCCGGTTACGCGGACCTGCAGGTCAACAGCGGTTCGCTGATCCTCGCCCACGACGCCTCGGCGGCGAAGCGCAAGGTGTACCAGTCGAACGCGCAGGCGCTGCAGAAGCCGGTCGCCGACGAGGCCGGGGTCCGGCTGGCCGAAGTGCACCGGCTGATCGGGCAGATCGCGGCCTCGGCGCAGGCCGAGTCGCGGGCGGGCTGGGTCCGCGCCTTCGGCTGGATCGGCGGCGCGGTGGTCGTCTTCGTGCTGTGGGCGCTGCTGCTGACCGCGATCCGCCGCGCCCTGGTGCGCTCGCTGCTGCGGCTGACCGGGGCCGCCCGGCGCGTCGCCGACGTCGCCTCGCGCGAGCTGGCCCGGGTGGCCGACGACGACGCCGAGGACAACGCCCCGGTGCGACTGGAGGCCGTGGCCGTCGACACCGACGACGAGATCGGCGCCCTGGCGGCCGAGTTCAACCGGGTCCAGGAGACCGCCGGCGCGCTGCTGGAGCGGCAGGTGCTCAGCCGCCGGAACATCGCCGAGATGTTCGGCAACGTGGGCCGCCGCGTCTCCAACCTGACGACCCGCCAGCTCGGCCTGATCGACGCGGTCGAGCGCAGCGAGACCGACCCGGAGCTGCTGGAGCAGCTGTACCGGATCGACCACATCGCGGTGCGCCTGCAGCGCAACGCCGACTCGCTGATGCTGCTGGCCGGCATCCAGGAAACCGAACTCGACGGCCGCACCGCCCCGTTGACCCACGTGGTGCGCGCCGCGCTGGGCCAGATCGAGGGCTTCCAGCGGGTCCGGCTGGCCGCCGACACCGACGCCGAGGTGGCCCCCGACCTGGTGGGCGACCTGGTGCTGATGCTGGCCGAGCTGCTGGAGAACGCGGTCGCCTTCTCGCCCGCACACACCGAGGTCGAGGTGTCCGTCCGGGAGCAGGGCGGCCAGGCGGTGCTGGAGGTCATCGACCACGGCCTGGGCATGACCTCGGAGCGGCTGGCCGAGGAGAACGCGCGCCTGGTGCGGCGCGAGCGGCTCGACCTGGTGCCGACGAAGGTGCTCGGCCTGTTCGTGGTGGGCACCCTGGCCCGGCGCTGGGGCGTCACCGTCTCGCTGTCGCGGACCCCGGGCGGCGGCGTCACGGCCCGGATCACCGCCCCGCCCGCGCTGCTCACCCCGATGGCCGGATCGTCCCCGACGCACGAGCGGTACGCGCCGCCGCGCGAGGAGCAGCGTCCGCCCCTGTCCTACCCCGATCCTGACGCGCCGTCGGGCGGCTGGAGCGGAGCCGCCGCGGGACCGTCCGGCTCCGACGGCGCCGCGCCCTGGCGCACCGCGCCGACGGACCGGCCCGCCCTGGACGCCCCGTGGACCCCGGCCCCGGCGGCGGAGCGGCCCTGGGTGACCGCCTCGGGCCCGGCGGCGCCCTACTCCGGCACGGGCGGAGCTGCCGCCGCCTGGGCCGCGGCGGACACCCGCCCCGGGGCAGGGCAGACGGGCGGACGACACGACTGGCGCGACGAGCACGTGGCCCCGGCCCCCGGCGACCCGCGCCGCCCTGAGGAGAACCGCCCCGCTCCGGTTCCTGCCGCCGGCGCGTCCGTGGGCGGGCACCCCGGCGCGGGTGCGGGAGCGGTGCGGGACGACGCACAACGGCCCTGGTACGACGATCAGTTGGACGTCCGCCGTCCGGAGGGCGGCACGGGGTACAGCCGCCCCCCGGAGTCCGCTCCCGGGGCGGGACGCCCGGGCCCGGGCGCCACGGCCGGGGCCGCTGTGGACGTCCGTCCCGGGGCCGCCGCCACGGCCGGGGACGCGCTGCCGCGGCGGACGCCGGGCGAGAGCGGGTTCCCCGGAGTGGCGCCGCGAGCCACCGCCGATTCCGCGAGCCCGTCGGGCCTCCGCCGGCGGGTGCGCGGAGCGACCCTCCGCGGCGGGGCCGCGGGTTCGGCCAACGGCGCCGGCTACACCCCGCGCAACGACGCCGACGCGGTCCGCGAGGAACTCGAGGCCTTCGAGGCGGCCGTCGCCCAGGCGCACCAGGACACCCAGCACAACCTGCGCCTCCCGCAGGACCCGCACCAGGCACAACTCGAAACACCTGATCACGGAAGGAGTGGGTCGTGACCGAGCCCACCGATCTGCAGTCCGCCGCGGCCGACTTCACCTGGCTGCTGAACCGCTTCGCCACCGAGACAGCCGGGGTCGTCGACGCGATCGCCGTGTCCTCCGACGGCCTGCTCATCGCCGTCTCCGGCCGCCGCGACCAGTCCGACTCCGAGCGGCTGGCCGCGATCGTCTCCGGCATCACCTCCCTGGCCGCGGGCGCTTCCGGCAACTACGGCCTGGGCGGCCTCAACAAGGTCATCATCGACCTCGAGGGCGGCCACCTCCTCGTCTCCGCGATCGGCAACGGCTGCGTGCTCGGCGTGGTCGCTTCGAACGAGGCCAAGCTGGGCAACATCGCCTACGAAATGACCCTGTTCGCGAACCGCGCCGGGGCCGCGCTGAGCCCGCAGCTGATCATCGAGCTGAAGAACGGCGTCGGCCAGCCAGTCGGCAGGTGAGCCCGGATGAGGAAGCCAGAGGCATGTCCAAGGGGATGAACGTGCGCCCGCTGCGCCCGTACGTCATGGGGGACGACGAGGACGACGACACCGTGGGCGCGCCGCCCGCGCCGGAGGCGCCAAGACGCAGCCTCAGCGTGCGGCCGTTCCTGGTGACCGCGGGCCGGGTGGCAGCGGACACCGACGCGGCGTCACTGCCCCTGGAAACCCAGGTGGTCGCGACGGCGGCGGGCCTCGCCGCACTCGACACGCTGAGTTTCGAGCACCACGACATCGTCGCCGCCTGCCGCCGTCCGCAGTCGCTCGCGGAGCTGGCGGCCATGCTCCATCTGCACCTCAACGTGGTGCGGGTGCTCTCCGCGGACCTGCGCTCCGCGGCGCACCTCACCGTCTACGCGCCGCAGGCCGGCGCCCACCAAGACGTCTCCGTTCTGCGAAGGGTTATCGATGGTCTTCGCGCCGTCCCCGACTCCCGAGGTCTCCCGCGTGACAGCGACCGACCAGCCTGAGCGCCCGCCGACCCCGGTCAAGATGGTGATCGCGGGCGGCTTCGGCGTGGGCAAGACGACGACCGTCCGGTCGATCTCCGAGATCGAGCCCCTGACGACGGAGGCGTCGATCACCGAAGTCGCCGCGGGCGTCGACGATCTGACGCACACTCCGCACAAGACGACCACGACGGTCGCCATGGACTTCGGCTGCATCACGCTCGACCCGAGCCTGAAGCTGTACCTGTTCGGCACGCCCGGTCAGGACCGCTTCGGGTTCATGTGGGACGACCTGGTGCAGGGTGCGCTCGGCGGGCTGGTCATCGTGGACACCCGGCGGCTGGACGACTGCTTCGCGGCGGTGGACTACTTCGAGAACAAGGGCCTGCCGTTCGCGGTGGGGATCAACGTCTTCGACGGGAACCTCGACCACGACCTCGACGAGGTCCGCTGGGCCCTGGACATCCCGGACAGCGTCCCCCTCGTCCTCTTCGACGCGCGGGAACGCGGCAGCGTCCGAGACGCGCTGCTCGTCGTTCTCGAGCTGGCCCTGGCTCGCGCAGAGAGCTGAGCCAGGCGCCTGCCCGGGGGCAGCAGGCCCTCAGGGGCGCAGCCCTCAGGGGCGCGGGGAACCGCGCGAGCAGCCACCACCCGCGGAGGTCCGGCCCGTTGATCGGGGACGGACCTCCCTCGGGGGTGGGCCGGTCGCGCGGTTCCCCGCGCCCCTGGAGCTGCCACTACCGGCCGCGACGAACACCCGGCGACACGATCCACTTCTGCAGGAGCCAGAAGAATCCCAGAGTCGCCAGGGCCAGCGCAGCGACGAGCGACGCACCGCCGACGACCTTCGCGTAGTTCAACTGGGCCAGGCCGTCCACGATGTAGCGGCCCAGCCCTCCGAACGCCACATAGGCCGCGATGGTCGCCGTCGAGACGATCTGGATGGCCGCGGAGCGGACCCCGCTGAGGATCAGGGGCAGCGCCACCGGCAGCTCCACCTGGAACAGCACCCGCCACCCCCCGAAGCCCATCCCCCGCGCCGCGTCCGTGAGATTGGGGTCCACCGTCCGGATCGCCTCGTAGGAGGTGACCAGGATCGGGGGCACCGCCAGCGCCACCAGCGGGACCATCACCGGGGTCAGCCCCAGGCCCATCAGCAGCGTCAGCAGCACCAGCAGGCCGAAGCTGGGCAGCGCCCGCGCCGCCGTGGCCAGTGCGGCCAGCACGTTGCCGAAGCGGCGCGTGTGCCCCGTCCACAGCCCCACCGGGAGGGCCAGCGCCAGCGCGATGGCCAGTGCCAGCAGCGAGTAGAGGACGTGCTCCCAGAGCCGGTGCGGGATGCCGTCCGCCCCGCTCCAGCGGGAGCCGTCGCTGTAGAAGGACTGCAGGTACTGGAAGATGCTCAACGCCCGCTCCTCCTCCCGCCGCGCGCCGCCCAGGGCGTCAGCACCCGACGCAGCAGGACCAGGGCGAGGTCGGCCAGGATGCCCAGGACCGCGATGGTCAGCACCGCGTCCCAGGCGTAGACGATCCGGTGGTAGTTGTTGGCGTCCTGGAGCAGGTTGCCCAACGCGCCCTGGTTGCCGATCAGCATGCCGACGGAGACCAGCGAGATGCTGGAGACCGTGGCCACCCGCAAGCCGGCGATGATGGCCGGGACGGCGATGGGGAGTTCGACCTCCAGGTAGCGGCGCAGCGGGCCGAAGCCCATCGCGGTGGCCGCCGCACGGGTGTCCTCCGGCACCGAGCGCACGCCGTCCACGACGGCCGGGATCAGCACCACCAGCGAGTAGACGGTGAGCGGGATCAGCACGGTGGTGTCGCTGAGGCCGGTCCAGTTGATCAGGACGACGAAGAAGGCCAGCGAGGGAATCGCGTACAGCACCGTGGCCGCGCCGAGCACCGGCGGGTAGAGCCACCGCAGCCGGACGCAGACCTGGGCCAGCGGCAGCGCGATCAGGAAGCCGAACAGGACGGGCAGCAGCGCGAGTTCGAGGTGCCAGCCGACCAGGCCCCACCACGTGTTCTGCAGGTCGCTGGGGACGTGGAAGAAGCTCACCCGCGCGCGCCCTCTCCGGAGGAGCCGGCGGCGACGCGGGTGGCGGCCGTCCCCTGCTCCGCGTGGGCGGCCCGGATCGCGGCGGCGATGGTCTCCTGCGCGGCGACGCCGACGGCACGGCCTTCGGAGTCGACGGCGACCGCCCAGCCGGTGGGCGAGAGCACCGCGCTGTCCAGGGCCGAGCGCAGCGAGTCCCGGCCGAGCACGAACGCGTGGCCGTGGGGCACGAGTTCGTCCCCGCCCTCGGCCCGGGAGGCCGCGTGGGCCCAGCCGAGCGGACGGCCGTCGGTGTCGGTGACCAGGACGTAGGCGCTCTGCGGGATGGTCCGGGCGCGGATCTGCTCGGCGGTGCTGTCCAGGGCCACGATCGGACGGGCCGTCAGCTCCAGTCCGGCGGAGGTGAAGAAGGAGAGGTGCCGGATGCCGCGGTCCACTCCGAGGAAGTCCTCGACGAACTCGTCCGCAGGGGCGGACAGCAGGGTGCTGGGCGGGGCGTACTGGGCCAGCTTTCCGCCCTCGCGCAGCACCGCGACCATGTCGCCGAGCTTGATGGCCTCGTCGATGTCGTGGGTGACGAAGACGATGGTCTTGCCCAGGTCGGCCTGGATGCGCAGGAGTTCGTCCTGCAGGCCCTTACGGACCACCGGGTCCACGGCGGAGAAGGGCTCGTCCATCAGCAGCACCGGCGGGTCCGCGGCGAGCGCGCGGGCGACGCCGACGCGTTGCTGCTGGCCGCCGGAGAGCTGGTAGGGGTAGCGCTTGGCCAGCGCGGGGTCGAGGCCGACCCGCTCCATCAGCTCCAGCGCGCGGGTGCGCGCCTGGCGGCGCTCCCAGCCCAGCAGCCGGGGGACGGTGGCGATGTTGTCGGCGATGGTCCGGTGCGGGAACAGGCCGGCGTGCTGGATCACGTAACCCATGGACCGGCGCAGCGAGTTGACGGGCCGGTCGCGGATGTCCCGGCCGTCCAGCAGGATCCGGCCGTCGGTGGGCTCGATCATCCGGTTGACCATGCGCAGGGTGGTGGTCTTGCCGCAGCCGGACGGGCCCACCAGCACGGTGATCGAGCGGTCGGGGACTTCGAGTGTCAGCCGGTCGACGGCGGTGGTCCCGTCCGGGTACCGCTTGGAGACTGCGTCGATCAGTATCACGGGGGCACTGCGCCCTTCGGGGCCGGTGGTGCTGGATGAGCGGACTGGGTCGATCGTCGGCTCATTTTCTGTTGCCCTGCTCACAGGAGTCAACGTGCGCAGGAGGCAGGACCCTTGCCTGGCTCCTGTCCGGATGTGGCAGAGTCGATCCTTCAAGCTTCCGGGGTGGACCCCGGGTTGGACGAATGGGACAGCAAGGGAGGAACTCGGCGACAGGGTGCGCGCACGCGGCACACGGGTGCTTCACGGAACGCGCACGAGTGGAACCGCCGAGCGGGGCAGGGGAGTCTCTGTCCCTCGGAGCACCAGACCGTCGACCCCGACCAGCAGCCGAGGATGTGACCATGACCGACCTTTCCACGCCGCCCCAGGGGGGCCGCTCCGCGGCTCGCCGTGGCGCCAACGGCTCGACTGCCGAGGGCGGGGCCAGAGTTCCCGCACAGGGCGGCCGGGCGGCGGCGCGCAAGGCGGCGAAGAAGGGCAGGAAGAAGGCGCTGCGGATCATCGCCTGGACGACCGCCGGGGTCGTCGGCGTGGTCGCCGCCTTCGCGGGTTACGAGTACTGGAAGCTCAACGGCAACATCTCCTCCGGCGACCTGCACGCGGCCGGCGCGCTGGGCCTGAAGGAGAAGGTCGACCCCTTCGGGCGCTCCCCCATCAACATCCTCGTGATGGGCACCGACTCCCGCGCCGGGGCCAACTGCAAGCTCGGCGGCGACTGCTCCGACAAGGGCCAGCGCGCGGACGTCGAGATGGTCGTCCACATATCGGCGGACCGGTCCAACGCGACGGTCATGTCCATCCCCCGCGACCTGGTCACCGAACTGCCCTCCTGCGCCGGCGGCGGCAGCGGGATGATCAACTCCGCCCTGGACAAGGGCGACGGCTGCCAGGTCAACGCCGTCGAGAAGCTGACGAACATCCCGATCGACCACTACGTCAAGGTCAGCTTCGAGGGCGTGGTCTCCATGTCCAACGCCATCGGCGGGGTGCCGGTGTGCGTGGACGCGAACGTCTACGACCCGATGTCCCACCTGAAGCTGAAGCAGGGGCACCACGTGCTCAAGGGCGTGGCGGCGCTCGAGTTCGTACGCACCCGGCACGGCTTCAGCGACGGCGGCGACGTGGGCCGCACCAGCACCCAGCACATGTTCCTGGCGTCGATGCTGGACCAGATGAAGAGCTCCGGGACGCTGACCAACCCGGCCAAGGTGCTCGACCTGGCCGACGCGGCCACCAAGGCGCTCACCGTCGACAAGGGGCTGGACAGCATCACCAAGCTGATCAGCCTGGCGGGCAACATCGACAAGGTGCCCAGCAGCCGGATCACCTTCGCCACCATGCAGACCGGGCAGGACCCGACCGACAGCAACCGCCTGGTGATCGGGCCCGGCGCGACGGAGCTGTTCCAGTCCATCGCCAACGACGCCCCGCTCACCAAGGGCAAGCCGGCCGCCGCGACGGGCGCCAAGCCGTCGGCGACCGCGACGACCGCCGCGGTGAGCCCGGCCTCGGTCGCGGTGGAGGTCGAGAACGGCACCTCCCCCGCCGTGGACCACCGGGCCGGGGCGATCAAGGACGCCCTGGTCGCCAAGGGCTTCACCCAGGCCACCTCCGCGAGCGGAAGCACCGCGGACAGGACCTCGCTCACCTATCCGGCGGGCAAGGCCGACCAGGCCGCGCTGGTCGCCAAGGCGCTCGGGGTGCCTTCGTCGGCGGTGCGGCAGGGCAGCGGCTCCAAGCTGGTGCTGCTGGTCGGCAACGACTGGCGGTCCGGGGTGGTCTTCCCGGGCAGCGGCGTCGCCCCCGGCGCCACGGCCAACACCAAGGCGGCGCTGGCCAACACCGGCTCGCAGACCGCGGCGGACACCAAGGGCTGTGCCCATGTCAGCACATTCAGGACAATTCCCACGGGTCCGCGCACCGGGATCACGCCGACCCAGGCGTACGCCCGTCACCCGGAGGTGCCCAACTCTGCACCCTGAGTGAGGAACTGACAGGGCCTCAGGCGGATTCGCGGGAAAGTGCCAGCCGGGGCTTACGTTCGCCCTACGAACACTTGCTACATTGCGCTGCGGTGGATCCGACTGCGGGGGACGGCAGTCAGCCCCGACCGACAGGGAAGCCGACCGGCTCGCCGCCCCAAGGATGTGACCCCATGACCGACCTCTCGACGCCGCCCTCCGGGGGCCGCGCCGCGGCCCGCCGCGGCAGCCCGACGAAGGACGGCGGCGGCGGAGCGGGCGGGCGCATCCCGGCGCAGGGCGGCCGGGCGGCGGCGCGCAAGGCGGCGAAGAAGGGCCGGAAGAAGGGCCTGAGGATCCTCGCCTGGACCACCGCCGGCGTCGTCGGCGTCGCCGGTTCGCTGGGGGCCTACGTCTACTTCAAGCTGAACGGCAACATCTCCTCCTCCGCCCTGCACGCCAGTGGCGCGCCCGCGCTCAAGGAGAAGGTCGACGCCTTCGGCCGCTCCCCCATCAACATCCTGGTGATGGGCTCCGACTCGCGCAGCGGCGCCAACTGCAAGCTGGGCGGCGCCTGCGGCACGGCCGAGGGCGAGCGCGCGGACGTCGAGATGGTGGTCCACATAGCCGCGGACCGGTCCAACGCCACCGTCATGTCGATCCCCCGCGACCTGGTCACCGAGCTGCCGTCGTGCGCGGGCGGCGGCACCGGGATGATCAACTCGGCGCTGACCCACAGCGAGGGCTGCCAGGTCGACGCGGTCGAGAAGCTGACGAGCATTCCGATCGACCACTTCGTCAAGATCACCTTCACCGGTGTGGTCTCCATGTCCGACGCGGTCGGCGGTGTGAACGTCTGCGTCACCGACAACGTCTACGACCCCGACTCGCACCTCAAGCTGAAGAAGGGCACGCACACCCTGAAGGGCCAGGCGGCCCTCGAGTTCGTGCGGACCCGGCACGGCTTCGGCGACGGCTCGGACATCGGCCGCACGGTCGCCCAGCACATCTACCTGAGCGCCGCCATCAAGGCCATGAAGAGCGCCGGCACGCTGACCAACCCGGCGAAGGTCTACGACCTGGCGAACGCCGCGACGAAGGCGCTGAAGGTGGACGACGGCCTCGGCAGCATCCCCAAGCTGATCGGCCTGGCCGACGACCTGAACAAGGTGCCGACCAGCCGGATCACCTTCACCACCATGCAGTACGTCTACGGCACCGGCGCCCTCAAGGGCCGGGTGCTGATCGGCCCGAACGCGACCAAGCTGTTCCAGTCGATCGCCAACGACACCCCGCTCACCAAGGGGAAGGCCGGCGCCTCGGCGGGCGCCTCCGCCTCGGCGAGCTCCGGAGCCGCCCCGGTGGCCGCCACCAGCCAGGCGAGCGTCTCCACCGCGTCCATCGCGGTCCGCGTGGAGAACGGCACCGGCGTGACCGGCCGGGCCGGCGCGATCGTCGAGCAGCTGGTGGCCAAGGGCTTCAGCAAGGACAGCAGCGCCCTGACCGGCAGCACCGCGGACACCACCACGCTGACCTACCCGGCCGGGAAGACCGCCCAGGCGCATGCGATCGCCACCGCGCTGGGCCTGCCCTCGTCCGCCCTCAAGGCGAGCGCCGCGGCCACCCACTACACCCTGCTCATCGGCGCGGACTGGAAGGCCGGCGCGGTCTTCCCCAGCAGTTCGGCCAGCGCGGCGGCGGTCAGCACCAAGGAGGCGCTGGCCGACTCCAACGCGCAGACGAGCGACAAGAGCGTCTGCGCCCCGGTCGGCCACCAGCTGACCGTGGTGGTCAACCACCGGGCGATGACCCCGGTCGAGGCCTACTCGGCGAGCACCGGCATTCCCGACTCCGCGCCCTGACACGCTCCCTGACGCGGCGTCAGGACGACCCGCCGCGGTTCCGGGCCGACTCCTGTGCCGCGCGCTCCAGTTCGGCCAGGTCGAAGCCGTGGTCGAGCAGCACCCGGCGGGCCAGGCCTCCGGGTTCGCGGAGCAGGCCGAGCAGCAGGTGGCCGTCGTCGATGCCGCGGGAGCGGTCCTCGCGGGCCGCGCGGACGGCCAGCGCCAGCACCTGACGGGCCCGGCCGGTGAACCGGGGGCGGCTCACGACGGCGGTGCCGCTGGCCGCCCGCTCCAGGGCGCCCGGCCCGAACTCCGCCTCCACCTGGGCGGTGACGGCCTGCAGGTCGATGCCGATGCCGGCCAGCGCCTCGGCGTCCAGGCCCGGTTCCGCGAGCAGGGTGCGCACGGCCGTGCGCGCCGTCTCCAGGTCCAGGCCGTGGGCGCGGAGCAGGTCGCCCGCGGGCAGATCAGGCCGGGCCAGCAGGCTCAGCAGCAGGTGCTCGGTGCCGACGAACTCGTGGCCCAGTCGCACCGCCTCCAGGAAGGCGGTCTCCACGGTGCGCCGGGCCGGCTGCGTGAAGCGTTCCAGCATCGGGTCAACTCTCCTTCTTGGCATGCTTCTTGTGCACGGCCTGGCGGCTGACGCCGAGGGCGGCGGCGATCTCCTGCCAGGTCCAGCCCTGCTCCCGGGCGGATCGCACCTGGAGGTACTCCAGCCGTTCGGCGAGCTCCCGCAGCGCCCGCACGGCCCGCAGGCCGATGCGCGGGTCGCGGCTGCCCGCGGCCTCGGCGAGCTGTCTCGTATCGCTCATGCTGTCAATGTAGGTTGACAGCATGAGGCTGTCAACCACCGTTGACAGCCTCATGGGAAGGTCCGGCTCAGGCGCTCGGACGCCGGGCGGGCGGACGCTGCCGACGGCGCGCCTGCACGGCCGCGGGGAGCACCGAGACCACGACGACCAGCGCCACCAGCGGCAGCAGGTAGCGGTCGATGCCCGGCACCGCCGCGCCGAGCCAGAAGCCCGCCAGCACCAGCGACTGGGACCACAGCAGCCCCGCGATCACCTGCCACAGGGTGAAGGTCCGGGCCGGCACGTCGAGGATGCCCGCGGCCGGGCCGAGCACGGTCCGCACCAGCGGGACGAAGCGGCCCAGCAGGATCGCCTTGCGGTGGCCGTAGCGGGCGAGCAGCTCCTCACCGCGCGCCACCACCGACTTGACCCGGGTCGAGCGCGAACGCGCGAGCGCCGCCCGGCCGCCGCGCCGCCCGAGCCAGTAGCCGAACTGGGTGCCCGCGATCGAGCCGACCGCCGCGCAGAGCAGCACCTGCCACAGCGTCAGCTGCGGCCCGGTGCGGTGGGCGGCGCAGAACACGCCGGCCGGGAAGAGCAGGGTGTCTCCCGGCAGGAAGAAGCCGACCAGCGGCACGCCGCCCTCCAGGAAGACGACCACCAGCACCGCCAGCGCCCCGAAGGCGGAGAGCAGCGAAGCGCCGCTGGTCGGGTTCAGCGCGGCGAGCAGGGAGGTCGTCACTCCTCGACGCTATCCCGCGGCCCAGGGCCGGGCATCCGCCGCAGGTGCCGGGAACCCCCGGGGGGCTCCGCCGTCGGGCCTACACCCCATGGAGGAGGCGACACGGCGTCAGACCCCGGCCGCTGCGGCGGCCTGACGCCGTCTCAGGTCCGCCCGGCCGGGCGCTCGGCCCGCGGCCGTTCCCCCGGCCGCCTGCCCGGCACGACAGGCGGGCGGCCGGTACGTACGCTCGCCGCAGGCCCTGTTCCGTGTGCCCAGCAGCAGGAGGTACCAGCCTTGGCCGCCGACGCCGACATCCCGCGCGGGGGCGCGCCCGCGCGGAGCGAGCGGCTGCGCGCGTGGCTGCTGGAGGGCTTGTCGGACATGGCCAAGCACCAGCAGGGACCGCATGCCGCGCCCCAGTCGGCGCACGCGGGCGCGAAGTGGTGGCGCGTCATGTGCCTGACCGGTGTGGACTACTTCTCCACGCTCGGTTACCAGCCGGGCATCGCCGCACTCGCCGCCGGACTGCTGTCACCGGTGGCGACCGTCGTGCTGGTGATCGTGACCCTGGCGGGCGCACTGCCGGTGTACCGGCGGGTGGCGGTGGAGAGCCCGCACGGCGAGGGCTCGATCGCGATGCTGGAGCGCCTGCTCTCGTTCTGGCAGGGCAAGCTCTTCGTGCTGGTGCTGCTGGGCTTCGCCGCCACGGACTTCCTGATCACGATCACCCTGTCCGCGGCCGACGGCGCGGCGCACCTGGTGGAGAACCCGCACCTGACCGGCGCCCTGCACGGACGCCAGGTGCTGATCACGCTGGTCCTGGTGGCCCTGCTCGGCGCGGTGTTCCTCAAGGGCTTCACCGAGGCGATCGGCGCGGCCGTGGTCCTGGTCGGGGTGTACCTGGCGCTCAACGTCGTCGTGGTGATCACCGGCCTGGTGAAGGTGTTCCAGGCCCCGCACGTGGTGACCGACTGGTCGCACGCGCTGACGCTCCAGCACGGCAACGCGGCGGCGATGATCGGGTTCTCGCTGGTGGTCTTCCCCAAGCTCGCGCTGGGCCTGTCCGGCTTCGAGACGGGCGTCGCCGTGATGCCGCACGTCGAGGGGGACGCCGGGGACACCGAGGAGAAGCCGGTCGGCCGGATCCGCGGCACCAGGAAGCTGCTGACCACGGCAGCGGTGATCATGAGCGTCTTCCTGATCACGACCAGCTTCATCACCACGCTGCTGATCCCGCAGAAGGCCTTCGAGGCGGGCGGTCCGGCCAACGGCCGGGCACTGGCCTACCTGGCGCACCAGTACCTGGGCTCGGCCTTCGGCACGGTCTACGACTTCTCCACCATCTTCATCCTGTGGTTCGCCGGGGCCTCGGCGATGGCGGGACTGCTCAACCTGATGCCGCGTTACCTCCCGCGCTACGGCATGGCCCCGCACTGGGCCCGCGCGGTGCGCCCGATGGTGCTGGTCTTCATCCTGATCGCCTTCCTGGTCACCTGGCTGTTCGACGCCAACGTGGACAAGCAGGGCGGCGCCTACGCCACCGGCGTGCTGGTGCTGATCACCTCTGCGGCGGTCGCCGTGACCATCGCCGCGCGCAAGGCCCGGCAGCGCAACTGGACCATCGGCTTCGCCGTCATCGCGGCGGTCTTCCTCTACACCACCGTCGTCAACGTGATCGAGCGTCCGGACGGCGTGAAGATCGGCGCCTGCTTCATCGCGGGCATCATCCTGATCTCCGCCCTGTCCCGGATCAGCCGGGCCTTCGAACTGCGGGTCACCGAGGTCCGGCTGGACCCGCTGGCGGAGCGGTTCCTGCTCGACATGGCCCACCGGACCATCCGGCTCATCGCCCACGAGCCGGCCCGGCGGGACCTGGAGGAGTATCAGCAGAAGCTGCGCCAGGCCCGCTACGACAACAACATCCCCGAGGATGACGACGTGGTCTTCGTCGAGGTGACGGTGCTGGACCCGTCCGACTTCGAGAGCGCGGTCGACGTCCGCGGGGAGGTGATGTGCGGGCGCTACCGGGTGCTGTCGCTGGAGAGCTCGTCGATCCCCAACTCCCTTGCGGCGCTGCTGCTCCACATCCGCGACGCGACCGGCAAGAAGCCGCACATCTACTTCGGCTGGACCGAGGGCAACCCGGTCAGCCAGTTCCTCAAGTTCTTCCTCTTCGGCCAGGGCGAGGTCGCCCCGGTCACCAGGGAGGTGCTGCGCGAGGCCGAGCCCGACCGGGCCCGGCGCCCGCGCGTGCACGTCGGCTGAGCGGAAGGCGGGGTCAGTACCCGCTGCCGTAGCCGCCGGAGCCGCTGCTCGAACCGGTGGACGGGCTGGTCGCCCCGCCGCCGGACTGCGGGGTGGTGATCGCGGAGCCGTCGCTGCCCAGCACGTACCACTCGGCGCCGAACGCGTTGACGTTCTGGCCGTGGGTGTCCCCGGCCTTGGTGTCCTCCGCGAAGTAGTAGAGCGGGTGGCCGTGGTAGGTCACCTGGGTCTTCCCGTCGGAGCGGTGGGTGGTGGCCAGCTGGGCACCGTCGACGCCGCTGCCGCTCTTGGGCGTGCCGTTGGTGAGCAGCGGCGGCCAGGCGATCGCGCAGGAGCCGTTGCAGGTGGACTGCATGCCGGTGTCCGCCTTGAACAGGTACAGCGTGCGACCCGAGCTGTCGGTGAGGATCGTGCCCAGGCTCGACTTCTGCGTCTGCACGGTCGCGGCGCCGGAGGCGGTCGAACTGCTACCGCCCTGCGGCCCGCTGACGCTGTTGGTGGAGCTGCTGGAGCAGCCGGCGGCGAGCAGCCCGGCGGCCGCGGCGCCCGCGGCGGCGAGGGCGAAGGCGCTCTTCTTCATGGTGTTACCCCTTCCTGCGGTGCTGTGAGGAGGTACGCCACCGGCCTGCGCCGGGTTCAGCGGCTTTCACCCGGATCAGCATGTTGGGTGCCGGTTCGTCCTGGGCAGACGCTGCAACAGCACCGGTCCGGTCTCCCCAGGAGGTGGCCATGTACAGCAGGGCTCAGATCGCCGGACACCCCATCCACCCCATGCTCATCGCGTACCCGGTGGCCGGTTACACCGGGACGCTCGTCGGCCTCGCGGTCTACGCCGCGAACGGACAGCAGTTCTGGCTCAACTTCGCGATCGCCATGAACATCGCGGGCGTCGGCGGCGCGCTGCTCGCCGCACTGCCCGGCGCGGCGGACCTGGCGCTCGGCGTGCCCCGCGGATCCGGGGCGCGGCAGACCGGCCTGATGCACGCGGGCGTGAACGTGCTGGCGCTGGCGCTGTTCGCGATCAGTCTCGGCCTCTACGCCGGGCACTGGAACGGTCCCGCCCGCTCTGCCACGCCGGGGCTCGCGCTGGCCTCGGCCGGCCTGCTCTGCACGATCGCCGCGGGCGCGCTCGGCTGGATGCTGGTGCAGGACTTCCACGTGGGCGTGCAGTTGACGCCCGAGCAGCAGCGTGACGAGATGGCCGTGCAGAGCGTCCGGCCGCTCCCGATGCGGGGCCAGCACCGGCGGGCGGCGTAGGGCCCGCCCCGGCAGCACCGGGCCCCGGCACCGCCGGGGCCCGGTGCGGGTGGTTCAGCGGGACGGGACCACCAGCAGCAGGGCGAAGCGGCCGGGCCCGTCGGTCCACCACTCGCGCACGGTGAAGCCCGCCCGTCCCAGCTCCTCCTCGAGCGACTCCCGGCGGAACTTGCACGAGATCTCCGTGCGCACCGACTCGCCCGCCGCGAAGTCCAGCCGGAGGTCCAGGGCCGGGATCTTGACGTTCTGCTCCGCCTCCGCCACCAGGTGCATCTCGATCCGCTCGTGCTGGGCGTCCCACACCGCCCGGTGGGCGAAGGCGTCCGGGTCGAAGTCCGCGCCCAGCTCCCGGTTCAGCACCGCGAGCACGTTGCGGTTGAACGCCGCGGTCACACCCCGGCTGTCGTCGTACGCGCGGACCAGCACCTGAGGGTCCTTCACCAGGTCTGCTCCCAGCAGGAGTTGGTCGTCCCCGCTCATCCGGCGGCGCAGCCGGGCGTAGAATCCGGCGCGCTCGTCGCGGTCCAGGTTGCCGATGGTGCTGCCGAGGAAGGCCAGCAGCCGCGGTCCCGGCGTGTCCGGGAGCACGATCTCCTGCTCGAAGTCCGCCACCGTCGCCCGGACATGCAGGGACGGGTAGTCGAGGCAGAGCGCCTCGCCCGCCTCCCGCAGCGCGGACGGGCTGACGTCCTGGGGCGCGTAGGTGAGCAGCGTGCCGCGTTCGGTCAGCGCGTCGAGGAGCAGCCGGGTCTTGCGGGACGAGCCGGAGCCGAGTTCGGCGAGCGAGGCGGCCCGGCTCAGATCGGCGATCTCCGGGGCGCGGCGGACCAGGATCTCCTGCTCGGCCCGGGTCGGGTAGTACTCGGGCAGCCGGGTGATCTCCTCGAACAGCTCGCTGCCGCGCGCGTCGTAGAACCACTTGGGCGGCAGCCACCGCGGCCGCTCGGCGAGGCCGCGCTGCACGTCCTCGCGCAGCGCGCGTTCGAGGTGGTCGACGGGGAGCCGGTCGTCCAGGGTGAACCGCTCGGAGCTGTCGTAGCTGTCGGGGGTCATGCCGGTGCCCTTCGTGCGGCGCCGCGGCGCCGGTGGCCGCAGCGGGGTGGTGCGGACGCCCCCCGGCCCGGCCAGCAGCAGGCTCCGCTCCGGAAGCTCCTGCCAGTCGGATGCGTCGTCGTCGGGTTCGGAGGCGACCAGCACCTGGCCCGGCCGGGCCCGGTACCAGAGGCTGTCGCCGTGGCGGGTGGCCGCGATCGAACGGCCGTCGGTGAGCAGCAGGTTGAGCCGCGCACCGGGACGCCGGGCCGCGACCTCCCGGACCAGGTCCGCCAGCGCCGCGCCCATCGGCTCGCCGCGCCGCAGCCGCTGCCGCAGCAGCTCCCACAGCAGCGCGGAGTCGCAGTACGCCTCCAGCGGACGTGTCGTGACGGGCAGCCGGGTCCAGTCCGGGACCGAGCCGTTGTGGCTGAACAGCCAGGGCCCCTCCCGGTAGGGGGCGACGGCGGACTCGTCGGCCGTGCTGCCCACGGTGATGTCCCGGACCGCCGCCAGCACCGCCCCGCTGCGGGCGGTGCGCAGCAGGTCGGGCAGGTTGGCGTCGTCCCAGATGGGCACCGCCCGGCGGTACCGGGCGGCCGGCTCGCCGCCGCCGTCCGGGTACCAGCCGACGCCGAAGCCGTCGCCGTTGACCACGCCGTGGCGCTGCCGCCGCGGCTCCCAGGCCTGCCGGAACAGGCTGTGCTCGGTGTCGGTGACCAGCGTGTCCAGCGCCACCACCGGGCCGAGGTAGGCGAGATGACGGCACATCAGGCGGCTCCGCGGCGGCTCGGCTCCGCGTCGCGGGCGGTGCGGAAGCCGCAGAAGATCTGCCGCCGGACCGGGTAGTCCCAGTTGCGGAAGGTGCCCCGGCAGGCGACCGGGTCCACGCCGAAGGCGCCGCCGCGCAGCACCTTGTACTCGGGGCCGAAGAAGACCTCCGAGTACTCCTTGTACGGGAAGGCCTGGAAGCCGGGGTAGGGCAGGAAGTCGCTGCTCGTCCACTCCCATACGTCGCCGATCAACTGCCGGGCGCCGGTGGGCGACTGGCCCTTCGGGTAGCTGCCCACGGGGGCCGGGCGCAGATGGCGCTGGCCCAGGTTGGCGTGGTCCGGGGCGGGGTCCGCGTCGCCCCAGGGGTAGCGCTGGGACGCCCCGGTGGCCGGGTCGAAGCGGGCCGCCTTCTCCCACTCCGCCTCGGTGGGCAGCCGCCGTCCGGCCCAGCGGGCGTACGCGTCCGCCTCGTACCAGCAGACGTGCAGCACCGGTTCGTCGGGCGGCACCTCCTCGACGGCCCCGAAGCGGCGGCGCAGCCAGCGCGAACCGTCGCGCCGCCAGAAGAGGGGGGCCTCGAGCCCCGCCTGCTCCCGGTGCGCCCAGCCGTCCGGGCTCCACCAGCGGGGGTCGGCGTAGCCTCCGTCCGCGATGAACTCCTGGTAGCGGGCGTTGGAGACGGGCACGGTGTCCAGGTGGAAGGCAGGGAGGTCCACCTGGTGCGCGGGACGCTCGTTGTCGAGCGCCCAGGGCTCGGAGCTGGTGCCCATCACGAACGGCCCGGCGGGGACGAGGACCTCGGCGGGCAGCGCCGCCGCGTCGGCCGGCGCGGGCGGGGGCACGGGCGCGTCCAGCACCGCTGCGCCGGTGCGCAGTTGATGGGTGGCCAGCATGGTCTCGTCGTGCTGCTGCTCGTGCTGGGCGATCATTCCGAAGACGAAGGCGTCGGCGAGCAGCGGGTCGTCGGTCTCGTCGGTGTCCACCTCGTCAAGGAGGGCCAGCGCGGCCTCGCGCACGGCGGCGTCGTAGGCCCGGGCCTCGGCCGGGGACAGCAGCGGCAGCGCCGGGCGGTCGGCCCGGGAGTGCCGGAAGGCGTCGTAGAGGTGGTCGATGTCGGGCCGGATCCCGGGACCGCGGCCGGCGTTGCGCAGCAGCCAGAGGTCCTCCTGGTTGCCGACGTGGGCCAGGTCCCAGACCAGCGGGGACATCAAGGGGGAGTGCTGGGCGGTGAGTTCGGCGTCGTCCAGGCAGTCGGTGAGGGCGAGGGTGCGGCGCCGGGCGCGTTCCAGCGCGGCGCGCGCCTCGTCGGCGAGGCTCATGCGACACCTTCCAGTGCGGCGAGTTGGTCATCGGCGGGACATCGGCCCCGGCTCAGGTAGGTCTCCGCGAAGCCGGCCACGAGTCGCCCGAAGTCCTGCCCGGGGTCCTCGGCCGGGGCGTCGGCTGCGACTCCGGCGACGGCGGTTTCGACGGCGGTTTCGACGGCGGTTTCGACGGCGGCGAAGCAGGCCAGGGCTGCCTCGCGGAGGATCGGGTCCTCGGGGCCGAGGTGGGCGGCGCGCTCCCAGGTGCCGGCGTCGGGCAGGAGCGACCCGGGGGCGCACAGGGGCTCGGTGGCGGCCCAGGCCGCGGCCGCAGCACGCGGGTCGTCCAGCAGCGTCGCGGCGACCAGCGTCGGCACGATCCAGCCGTCGGGGCCGGGCTGGGCGTCGATCATGCGCAGTTCCAGGAAGCCGCGCGGCCGGACGGGTGGGAAGAGGGTGGTCAGGTGGTAGTCCAGGTCCGCCGTACCCGGCGCGGGCAGTCCGTCGCAACCAGCCAGCCAGGAGCGGAAGGTGAGCCCGGCGGGCACTCCCCAGTCGTCGTCCCCGTCCCCGTCGCCGCACGGCCGGCACATCACGCCCGCGTCCAGCGCGTAGCGGGCCCAGTCCGCCGGGGCGGGGCCGTCGGTCGCGACGGGCCGGGTCCGGCCCGGGTCGAGGCGGGTCCACACCAGCTGCCGGGTGGACTTCCAGCCGCTCGGACTGCCTTGCCACAGAGGCGAGTTGGCGAAGGCGGCGACCAGCACCGGGCCGATCCGGTGCGTCAGCAGCCACCGCTCACGCTGCTGTGCGGGCCCGACGCCCGCCTCCAGGTTGACCTGCACCCCGGCGGTCGCCCGCATCATCATCCGGCCCCAGCCGCCGGCCCCGTCCAGCCGGTCGAAGTACCGCTCCATCGCCCGGTACCGGGGGTACTCCAGCAGCCGCGGCGGATCCCGGAACGGCTCCAGTCCGTTGCCCTCGACCACCAGGCCGCGGGCCCGCAGGGCCGCCCGCAGCTGTTCCAGTTCGGCGGCCGTCCGCCGGATGCAGGCTGCGGGACCGTCCGCCGGGGAGGAGCTCAGCTCCAGCTGCCCGCCGGGTTCGTGGCTCAGCCGCCCGCCGTGCGCCAGCCGGTCTCCCGCCACCAGCCCGGCCGTACGCCGCAGCGGCGGACAGCTGCCCGGGCGGGCCGGGTCGCGCACCAGCCACTCCAGCTCGACACCGACCCGTCCGGGCGGGCCGGTCTTGAAGCAGACGCCGTGTATGTGCGCCTCCGCCTCGTCCTCCGTCATCCGCTGTCCCATGGGCTCCTCCGTCGGTAGTCCCTTCCCCTCATCATCGACCGCATGCGCCCCGGCTACACCGCGAGATTTCGCCCGATCCGGCCCGATCCGGTCCGGGTCGCTTCCGCATGATGCTGTTCAGACGACGGGACCGACCGTCGTGGGGGGCTGCTGCGTACCGCAGTACTTGCACTTCGAGGCGGCCAGCGGGATGTCCTCGGAGAGACAGGCGGGACAGGTCTTCACCGGTGGCGCGTCCTCGAAGACGGCGATGCCGCGGCGCCGCTGCATGTGCTTGTAGGGCAGGACGACGGCGAAGTAGACGACGGCCATGAAGAGGATGAAGTAGATCAGCGCGGAGATGAAGGCGCCGATGTTGAGGTAGGTGGCGGAGTTCCCCTTGTGCCCGAGCTGCCAGCCGAGCCCGAAGGTGTTGCCGCCGCCCGCCCGCGCGATGATCGGCTCGACCACGTTGTCGGTGAACGCCTTGACCAGCGTGCTGAACGCCAGCGCCACGATCAGCCCGATGGCGGTGACGATGACATCGCCGCGCATCAGGAAGTTCTTGAAGCCCTTCAGCATCTCCGCTCCTGTCCCCGTGGGCACCCGGACACTGAGCACGACACCAGACCCCGGCCACCCCCGCCCGCCCCGCCGGTCCGATCGGATGACGCCCGTGCTCCGAACGTGGACCAGGCGCCAGCGGGAGCGACGGAGCTGCGCGGAGCGGAAAAGAGAGGAGCGCCCCTCCCCGCGGCTCGGCCGCAGGGTGGGGCGCTCTGTGCAGGTGGGGCGCGTGGGGGTCGAACCCACAACCTACGGATTAAAAGTCCGCTGCTCTGCCATTGAGCTAGCACCCCGGCGGCCCGTACCCGCGGTGGGGTCGGCGGGCCAGACCGTAGCCTACCTGGTGGGCCGGGCGGTCGGTGCGATCATTCAGGCCCGGCTTCCCGGGCCCCGCCCGGCTCAGTCCAGGTCGCGGCGGCCGAGGTTGCCGAAGGGGCGGAACCATTCCTCCGGGCGGTAGCCGGGCGGCGGGGACGCGGGGTCGGCGTCGTAGAGGCGCAGGAAGCCCTCGTCCTGGAAGAAGCCGCGGCGGCACCCGTTCCAGTCGTAGTCGTAGGGGTGCACCGGCAGGCCCGCGACCTGGTGCTCGATCAGTCCGGGCTCCGCCGAGAGCGAGTCGTCCGCCTGCAGGAGCGCGATGTGCAGGGCGAACTCCTCGGCGGGGCAGCGCGGCCGGGGCCAGTCGCCCTCGGCGAGGTCGCCGGCCAGGGCGTCGAGCGCGCCGATGAACCGGTCGCGCCAGATCGCGTCCTGACGCCAGGTCAGTTCCGGGAGGGCCCCGAACACCGAGGAGTCGGACTCCGCCTCGACCGGGTCGTCGCCCAGCTCCTCGAGCTCCTCACGGGCGTCGGATCCGAGCAGGACCAGCTGCGTGTGGAGCACGGCGGCCGTGCGCGGGGTGAGCAGCCAGCCGCCGGGTCCGTCGTCCAGGACCTCGTCCAGCGGGAAGAGTTCGGAGAAGTCGGGCTCGTCGCCGTCCCCCGGCAGACCGACGGCGACGATGGCGCCGAGCGCCTCGACGCCGTCGATGCCGACCACCAGGACGTCCGGGTCCAGCAGTTCGGCCAGCGCGCCGAAGGGGCCGGCGTCGACCTCCTCCAGCCGGTCGGCCTGTTCCTGCAGGTCCACCGGCTCCGCCTCGGCGACCGCCTGGCGCGCCTGGGCACGCAGGGCCTCCCAGTCGGAGAGCCGGAGCCGCAGGGTCACCCGGACTTCGATCTCCTCGATCTCCTCGGGGAGTGCGGACAGTTCCGGGAACTCGTCACCAGCGGGCATGTCACCAGCGTAGGCCCCGCTCAGGCCGGACGGAGGACGAGCGCCGACTCTCCTCCCGCGACGACCGGGGACAGCCACAGCTCACCGTGCCGCCCGCCCGTCGGCGGGAGCAGGCGCAGCACCCGGGCGCCGGAGACCGAGACCCGGACGCCGGAGCCGTAGACCGAGGGCGGCAGGACCACCCGGGTGGGAGCGGCCACGCCCGTGCCGACCCCCAGGAGCAGGGTGTAGCGGCGCGTCGCCGGGTCGTACCGCTCGGAGCGCACGGTCCCGGACACGGCCGCGGCGTAGGGGGCGAAGACCGGGGCGTCGCCCGGATGCGGGGTCCCGGACGGGTCGAGCGGGGTGTACCCGCCGGTGCCGCGGCCCCAGTACCAGAGGGTCCAGCCCGCCGCGAAGCCCTGCATGGCGGCGACCTGACGGGAGATCAGCTCCGCGTTGCCCGGCCGGTCCGCGTTCGGCGGTCCCCACTCGCCGACCAGCACCGGCATCCCGTGCTGCCGCGGGTACGCGGTGATCGCCGCCGTGTAGTTCTCCACGAAGCGGTCCGCCGGGTCCCAGTCCTGGCCCGCCTCCACCGCCGTGTCGTAGAAGTGGGGGGCGTAGCCGATCCGGGGCTCGCCGGGGCGCGGGTCGGTGAAGCCCGGCAACCGGGTGGGGACGCCCTCGCCGACGAGGACCGTGGGCTCGACGAAGAGCCAGGCGTCCCGGTCCTGCGAGCGGACGGCCGCGATCAGCCGCCGGTACATGCCGGCCAGTCGCCCCTCCTCCAGCGCCGCCGAGGCGGCGGCCTGGGCGGCAGGGTCGGTCGGGTCACCGTCGATGGGACCGCTCGGCTCGTTGAACAGGTCGTAGCCCAGCAGCGAGCGGTGGCCGCGCAACTCCCGTGCCACGTGCGCGTAGAAGGCGGCCTGGGCGGCACGCAGGTCGGGGTCGTCGTAGAGGTGCTGGAACGCACGCTGGACGGCGGGCTGGAAGTAGCCGGCGAACCAGTCGGAGGGGTCGGGCGTGAACGGCAGCCCGTCGTCGCGGGTGGCCCAGGCGGGGGCGCCGTCGTCGCCCGAGCCGCGCGGAGTGCTGAACTGCGGCCCGTAGACGTCCTGGTGGAAATCGACGACGACGCGCAGGCCGTACCGGTCGGCCCAGCCCAGGACGCGCTCCAACCGCGCCTCGGCGGCGGCGTCGTAGCGTCCCGGCCGGGGCTCGAGACGGGCCCAGGTGGTGGCCACGCGCAGCAGGGTGAAGCCGTGGGCGGCGATGTCGCGGACGTCGGCCTCGGTGGTCTCGCGTACTTGTCCAGGTTGAAGCCGCGCAGTTGCAGCGTCCTGCCACGGGCGTCCGCGAACACGGTCCGTCCGTCGGCCAGGGTGACGGTGTGCAGGCCGTGGCCGGACCGGGCCGGGGAAGCGGCCGAGGCCGCCGGGGCCGCGACGCCGCAGGAGAGTGCGGCGGCGAGGGCGAGGACGATCACGGCAGGGGCGGAGCGGCGTGCGCGCATGAGTCACCTCGTCGTCGAGGAGGACCGGTCGGGCGTCGATCCTGCCCGGCCGGACGTCGGCGCACAAGAGGAATGCGAGGACTACTCACTTTCCTCGGCGGCCGTCCAGTGGGCCCGCCGGACGCGCCGCAGCCAGGCCTCCGCCGGAGCCGGATCAGGTTCCTGCGGGAGCACCCCGGGCCGGGCGAACTGCTCCTCCGCCGCGGCCAGCAAGGACTCCGCACGGTCCGGCCGCTCGGCCAGGCGCTCCCCCAACTCCCTTACCCGGTCCGGGTCCTGGAGGCGGACGCGGAGCTCGCCGGTGCGGTGCAGGGTGACGCCCTGCTCCAACAGCCGCACCAGGTGCCGGGCGTGCTTCGCCAGCCGCGCGGACGGCGCCGTGCCGGCTTCGCGCTTGTGGCAGAGCTTGCGGAACTGCTGGGCGGCGTAGCCGAGGTACGCCCCGCGCACGGCCGCGGCGGACGCGAAGCAGCCCCGGATGCCGATGAGCTCCTCGCCGAGCGGGGTGCGCACCTCGTACAGCTCTCCGGGCAGCCAGACCAGCTCCGAGGCGGTCGGATTGCTCGTCAGCGCGAGCCGGCACCACTTGGCTGCCTCGTGCAGGGTGCGGTCCGGCGCCGTGGTCACGAGCGACTCGGGCGGGCGGCCGAGCCCGTGCAGCTGCTCCGTGCGCACGGCGAAGACCCCGAGCCGGTCCACATCCGACCCGGGGCCGGCCAAGCCGTAGGCGGTCGAGCCGACCACGCCGCTGAGCAGCACGTTCCGGGAGTCCATGGGCCGAGCCTGGCAGGCGAGGCCGGTCGATCGCGAGGGATTTCCGTCCCGGACCGCGCGGTCCGGGACGCCCCGCGATAAATCGCTTGTCGGCGACCCCGGAGCTGCTTACTGTGGCGGCAGAGGGAAAGGAGGTGATCCTGAATTGAGCAACCATGCAACTGCGCACGTAGGTGCGATGCTGTCTGACTCGTTCGGGAGCGCCGCCGGTCCGGTCGGATTCTCCGCCTGACTGTGCGAGCACCTACGGCGTAGCACGCAACGAGCCCCCGGAGCACCTCAGAGCGAGGCCCGGGGGCTCGTCCCTTTCCCGGGTACGGGCTCCCGCCTGCCTGGGCACCCTCCTTGGCGCTGCCTCCTCGGCGGAACCGCATGTTCCGAAAGAGGTACCGGCGGCTCGCCCTTCGGGTCATGTGCCCTGGCCGAGGTCCTCGTTAGCGTCGCAGCACGGAGCGCTGCGTCCGCAGCTGCGACGCCGAGGAAGGAAAGTCATGCGCGCCATCATCCAGCACCGCTTCGGAGGACCTGAGGTCCTGGAGGTCGCGGAGGTGCCGCCTCCCGTCCCACTGCCCACCGAGATCGTGGTCGAGGTCAAGGCGGTCGGGGTGAACCCGGTCGAGACCATCATCCGCTCCGGCGCCTTCCCGATGATCGGGCAGCCGCCGTTCATCCTGGGCTGGGACGTGTCCGGGGTGGTCACCGAGGTGGTGCCCGGCGTGAACCGCTTCCGGCCGGGTGACGAGGTCTTCGGCATGCCGATGTTCCCGCGGGCGGCGAACGCGTACGCCGAGTATGTCGCCGCTCCCGCCCGGCACTTCGCGCTCAAGCCGGCCAATATCGACCACGCGGAGGCCGCGGCGTTGCCGCTGGCCGGGCTGACCGCCTGGCAGGGGCTGGTCGACGTGGCCCGGATCGGCCCGGGCCAGCGGCTGCTGATCCACGGCATCGCCGGCGGCGTGGGCCTGATCGCCCTGCAGATCGCGAAGGAGCGCGGCGCCCATGTCGTCGGCACCGCGAGCGCGCCGAAGCACGAACTCCTGTACCGGCTGGGGGCGGACGAGCTGATCGACTACCGGACCACGGACTTCGCCGAGCAGGTGCGGGACATGGACGTGGTGCTGGAGACCATCGGGGGCGACTACGGGGAGCGCTCGCTTCGGACGCTGCGGCCCGGCGGGCTGCTGTTCACGGCGGTCGGCCGGAACGACCGGGCGCTCGCCGCCAAGGCCGAGGCGGCGGGGATGCGCTTCGCCGGGATCTCGGTGGAGCCGGACTGCCAGGGCCTGGAGGCCCTGGCAGCGCTCGTCGAGAAGGGCGCGCTGCATCCCCACGTCGAGCGCCGGCTGCCCTTCGAACAGGCCTCTCTGGCCCATGAGTTGGTGGCGAGCGGCCACACCACCGGCAAGATCGTGCTGATCCCCTGAAGGGAAACGGCAGCGGCGCGGAGCGCCCCGGGGATCCAGGCGACCCCGGGGCGCTCCGCCGTTTCCGGGACCCCGCCCGTGCCGCGTTCTCCGATGGGGGTATCCGCAGAATTCCTTGGGAGTAGTCGGGCGGCCCATCAGGGTATTGGCCGGCGGAAGACCCGACGGGACCATGGAAACACCCCCACAGAACCGCATGCAAAAGCCCCACCGCACAAACCTCACGACAGGTGCGGCACTCGGCAGGAAAGGGAGTTCCATGGCAATTCCGACGCTCTCCGGAAAGCGGATCGTCGTCATCGGAGGAAGTTCCGGGATCGGCTTCTCGGTGGCCGCCCACGCGGCGGAGGAGGGCGCGGAGGTGATCATCGCCTCCAGCACCCAGGAGAAGCTCGACCGCGCCCTGGGACGCCTCCCCGAGCAGGTCCGCGGCCGTCGGCTGGACGTCACGGACCCGGCCGGCGTCCAGGCGTTCTTCGACGAGATCGGCGATTACGACCACCTCGCCTACACCGCGGGCGATCCGCTGCAGATCAAGGCCTTCGGCGACACCGACATCGACCAGGCCAAGGCGTTCTTCACGGTCCGCTACTGGGGCGCCTTCACCGCGGCGCGCTTCGGGGCGGCCGGCATCCGCCCGGGCGGCTCCATCGTGCTCAGCTCCGGCAGTGCCGGCGCCCGGCCCGGAAAGGGCTGGGCGGTGGCCGCCAGCATCACGGCCGCCTCCGAGGCGCTCGCCCGCGCCCTGGCGGTGGACCTGGCGCCGGTCCGCGTCAACGTCGTCCGCCCCGGCCCGACCCGCTCGGAACTGTGGGAGGGCTCGATTCCCGAGCCGGAGGAGCTGTACCGCACGTTCGGGGAGAAGCTCCTGGTCGGCCGGGTCGGCGAGGTGTCCGAGGTGGCGCAGACCTACCTCTACCTGATGCGCAACGGCTTCAGCACCGGGTCCACGGTGACGGTGGACGGCGGGCACTTCCTCAGCTAGCGCGGCCCACGCGACCGCGACACCTGAGCCCCGGCCGGGGGCGGACCGCAGAGGCCCGCCCCCGGCCGGTCGGCGTCGACCGAGGGAAGCGAAATCCGGAAGGGATGCAGGGACATGGGGATCGATATGACGGAGCGAGCACACAGCGCGGCCCTGAGGAAATCAATCGACGACATTCTGGGAGCCTGCCGGCTGATGTCCGTGGGCACCGTCGGAACGGACGGCGGACCGTGGCTGCACAATGCCTACTTCTGCCACGACCCGGAATTCCGCCTCTACTTCCTCAGCAGTCCGGAGGCACAGCACTCGCGCAACCTCGCGGCGGGCGACGGCAGGGTGGCCGTCACCGTGGCCGAGACCGCCCAGCCGGGGACGCCGGGTACGCGGCGGGGCGTCCAGCTGCAGGGACACTGCGCCCCCGCCGCCGGGGACGAACTACCGCGCGGCGCTGGGCTGTTCGCCGCCGCGTTCCCCGCGTTCGCCGGAGCCGCGGCGGCTGCGGCTGCCGCCCAGGCGGACGGACGGATGCCCGCCCGCGCACTCTACGTGGTGAAGCCCGGACGCTTCCGCCTCTTCGACGAGTTGACCTTCGGTCAGGAGACCTGGCTGGACGGGGGCTTCCCGCTGGTCGCCGCGTCATCAAACGTGGTGTGACAACGGCGGCGGATCACCGCCGAGGATGCGACGGCAGGGGCACCGGGGGTCTTCACCCGGTGCCCCTGCCGTCCGTCGCGTACGGCCGCGGCGTGCCCTCCTCGGGGGACCCTCGTCGGCGGACCGGGTGCCGCGCCCCCGCCGGCCTTGCGCGCCTGCACCGCGACAACCTCGGCGGGGACGGGCCTGCCGCCAGCGGTGGAGTGCCTGCCTGTTCCCTGCCGTCCCCGGGCGGGGGGGCCGTCGTGGCAACTGCGCGCGCCGCGGCGGCAGGTCCTGCGCCGGGGTGGGTCCGCAGCGGTCCGGCGCATGCGCTCCGCCGTGCCGTCAGTCGCTGCCGATGCGCCGACGGGGCGTAGCCCGCCCGGGGGCAGGACCCCCCAGTGCTGCACACGTGCCGACGTTGCTGCGGGCGGCAGGCTGCTGCCGCCCGGCCGGTCCCTGACGCAGCGCAGGGCGCCCGTGGGCCTACCGCTCCGTCGGCCGGGCCAGGAGTGCGACCAGCAAGGCGGTCGCTGCGAGTGACGCGCCCAGGACGCACAGGCCGGGCCATCCCCAGGCCGCGTAACAGAGCCCGGACGAGGCGGAGCCGGCCGCACCGCCGAGGAAGTAGACGGTCATGTACGCCGTGGTGAGCCTGCTGCGCGCATCCGGGCGGAGCCGGTAGATCGCGCTCAGGTTGAGCACCTGCATCCCCTGGACGCCGAAGTCCAGCAGCACCACGCCGGCCAGCAGGGCCCAGAGCAGACCCCCGCCGTCCAGCGCCAGCAGCCCCCAGCTGAGCAGCACCGCGCCCAGCAGCGCGGCCGTGGCCACGCGGTCCAGCTGCCGGTCGGCGAGGCGGCCGGTCACCCGAGCCGCGACGGCACCCACCGCGCCGGCGATCCCGAACAGGCCGATGACCGTGGCGTCGTAGCGGTAGGGCGGCCCGGCGAGCAGGAAGGCGATGCAGGTCCACAGCGCGTTGAAGCCGGCGAGGGTGAGGAAGCCGTAGCAACTGCGCAACCGCAGCACCGGCTCGTCCCGGAACAGGACCAGCACCGAGCCCAACAGGCTCCGGTAGGAACGGAGTTCCGTCGTGGGGAGGGTGGGCAGCACCCGGCTCAGCACCACGGCGAGGCCGGCGACCAGCAGCGCGGAGACCAGGAAGACCGAGCGCCAGCCGGCGAGGTCCGCCAGGGTGCCGCCGACGGTGCGGGCGAGCAGGACGCCGAGCAGGACGCCGCTCATCACCTTGCCGGTCACCCGCCCCCGCTCCTCGGGAGCGGCCAGGCTCGCCGCGAACGCCACCATCATCGGCGACACCACGGACGCCGTGGCGACGACCAGGCTCGTCAGTACGAGCACCGGCAACGACGGGGCCGCGAAGGACGCGAGCTGGAAGCAGCTGACGACCGTGAGCAGCCGGACCACCAGCCGCCTCCGGTCGAGGACGTCGCCGAGCGGCACCAGGGTGATCATGCCCAGGGTGTAGCCGACCGTGCCCGCGGTCACCACCAGCGCTGCTGAGCCGGCGCCGACGTGGAAGGCCCGCTCGATCATGGCCAGCAGCGGTTGGGCGTAGTAGATGTTGGCGGCCGAGAATCCGGCCGTGACGGCGCACAGCGTGGTGAGCCACGACGGGGACACCGGCTCCAGGGTGCGCGCGGGGGCGGTGCGGGTGGGGTCGGGATGCAAGCTCATCGGTTCGTCCTCGGTCGGGCCGGGCGGCTGGTCGTCTGGGGACTGTCAGTTGGCGGCCAGCCAGAGCAGGGCCAGGGCGTGTGCCAGGTACTGGGTCACCATGAAGGCGCGGTACGGGCGGCGCCGCTCGCCTCGGTCGATGCTGTGCCGGGTGAGTGCCGTCAGCACCGCCAGCACCGCGGCACCGCCGAGCACGACACCGGCGGAAGGGGCCAGCGCGGGCGCCCAGCACAGGGCAGCGGCGAGGTAACCGCCGCCCACCAGCAGGGCGTTGGCGGAGGCGACGATCCGGGTGGGGGTCTGGCCCCACACGATCACCGGCGTCCGGCGCCCGGCCACCCGGTCCCCCTCGACGTCGGACAGGTCCTTGACGACGGCACCGACCAGGGCCATCCACAGGGACATCGCGGCGCCGAGGACGAGCACCGGGGACGTGTCGCCCCGACCGCCGACGCACCAACCGCCGGCGTAGGTGGCCGCGCCCAGCACCAGGACGAGCGCCGACGCGCTGGCGCCGTGGCGCTTGCCGCGGAACGGCGCGCCGGAGTAGGCGTACCCGGCCGCCAGGAAGGCCAGCAGCGGCACGAGTTCGGCCGGCCCGCCGGCGAACAGGCCGAGCGGCAGGCCGAGCAGCCCCGCGGCCAGTGCGCCGCCGACGGCGTGGGGCACGGCCAGACGACCGCTGCTGATCGGGCGGGTGGAGCCGTTGGCCCGGTCCTCGACGCGGTCGGCGATGCCGTTGAACACGTAGATCGCCATCGTCGCCAGCGTCCACGCCAAGGCCCCGGCGACCAGCCGGATTCCCGGCCGGAAATCGGGGGAGGACAGCAGCGCCGCAACGACGAAACGCGCCAGAAACATGAACAGGACTGGAATCCTCGACTCCGCTGCCAGCAATCCAAGAATCTGCAGGGGCTGAAAGCGGGTCCGCTGTAGCGGGTTACTGAGCGGTACTTCCGTGACCAGCGTAGGCATGCCGCTACGCTAAGCCGGAATCCCGGCCTCCAGAATAGCCCTCCGGAGGACCGCAGGGTGACCTTCCAGAGCATTCCCGCTATTTCGAAAGACACATCGGCACGCCACTTCGGTGGGTCATCGAGTATTCCGGAGCAATTTCGCGCCTAGCGTGGGCCGGGCACCTGCCGCACCGTCGGCCCGGTGCCGTCCCGGCGCGCCGGCTCCGGGACGCCGACCCGTCACGAAGGACCGCCATGAGCAGCAGTGATTCCGCACGCGACGAGCTGGCCGCGGACGTCTTCCGCAGGCTCTCCGGCCCGGGCGAGGCGCCGCCCTGGGCTCCGCTGGAGGAGGACGCCCCCGGTCTCGGCGCGCTGATCCGGGAGGGCCTGGGCGGCATCCTCGCCGGTCCTCGACTCGACTTGCGTACGCGGGAGTTGGCGACGGTGTGCATGCTCGCCGCGCTCGGCGGCTGCGAGCCCCAGCTCGCCTTCCACGCCCGCGGCGCGCTCCGCGCCGGGGCGACACCGGAGGAAGTCGTCGAGGCCGTGGCCCAAGTCGCCGTCTATGCGGGCGTCCCCCGCACCCTCAACGCCCTCGCGGTGGTCCGTCCAGCGCTGAGCCTCTCGGCAGCCTCACCTGCCCCTGCCACCCGCTGAGTGGGCACCGACCGAGGGGCGAAGGGGCGCGGCCCCGGAGCGACGCCGCCCCGCCGACCGGCTCCTGCCCTCGCGCCGTACCAGGGTCGCAGCCCTGGTTCGGTCGGCACGGGCCGAGGCCACAGGTCCTGACGACGTGGCATCCCGCCCAGGGAGCCCCCGGCGGTCCAGGGGCGGCCCTGCCCGGCCCAGCGGCCCGGACTGGAGGACCAGCCCGCGCGCAGCGCCGGACCGCAGCCCGACCGTCGGGCGTGGGCCCGGCCCCGCTCGGGCCGGAATCCGCCCGGCGGTGTCCCTGCCCGCGGTATCCCGGCCGGGCTCGGAGGGTGAACCCGGCCTCGGCGCGCGCCACCGCCCCGAGGCGGGCCCCGGGCACCTGGCAGGGGCCGCCGGCTCCTCGGCGCGGCCGCGCCGGGTCTGGCACCCGCGCCTACCTGGCGTGACGGGTACCGCGGCGCTGGGGACTACCACCTTTGGTCCACCCGCGTAGCACCCAAAGGGAAATGGTGGTCCGGAATTGCCCGGGGCTAGCGTCGAAAGCGTTCCGCCGGGAATCCGGGGACGGAATTCCTGGAGACACCGCCCGCGCCCCGCTCACCGCATCGCGGAAGCGGGCCGGCACCGAACCGACACCACAGGAAGGAGCGCGGAGAAATGGTGCAGACACCCGTGTCAGCCCACCTCAGCGCCACGATCGACGATCTGCTGGGGCCCGCGTCCGGACGCTTCTTCGGGAGCGGATACCGGCGCATCGGACAGCAGGTCGGGGAATTCTCCTGGGATTCCGCGGCCGGTTCCCTGCAGGCCACGGCCGGGGTTCGCTATCCGGTGGACTGGTCCGTGAAGCGGACGGATCGGACCCTGGCCCCGCATCTCAGCACCATCGACGCGCTGGTCTTCGCCGCCCAGCTCAGCGACGCCGCCCTGACGCTCCGTCACGGCCTCGACGCCGCACAGCGGCGCAGCCAGTGGCTGCGCCGGGTCGAGATCCGGGCCGGCAGCCGGCCGGACGAGGAGGGCTTGGACGCGCTCCCGGCCAAGGCCCAACTCCGACCCGCCGCAGGCGAACCGCTGCTCCCCGGGCACGCCCTCACCCTGGTCGACTGCCGGATCGGCCGGATGGGCGTGCGCTGCACCGTGGAGCACCCGGCCGTCCCCGTGGCGGACCACGCGGCCGACACCAGCGGCCCGGACCCGCTGGGCCCGGCCGAGGAGCGGGTCTGGGGCCTCGGCTACCAGCGCCACCGCCAGCACCTCACCGAGGTCGGCACCGACCTCCGTGGGCCGGAGCCCACCGCCACGGCCCGGATGGAGCTTTCCGTCGCCCCCGGCGGCCCGATGGACCAGGGCCTGGAGGGCGGCTACCGCCCCGGCTGGTCGCTGGTCGACTCCTTCGTGGCCGCGCTCCAGCTGGGTCAGGTCCTCCTCTACGAGTTGGACGCCGTCAGCCGGGCCGAGTCGAGCACGCTGTGGATGCGCAGGACCGTGCTGACCGCCGACGTCCCCCCGGCGGGGCTGACCGGGCCGGTCCCGGTCGGCGTGGTCCTCGCCGACCCGCAGCTGCTGGACTCCCGCAGCGCCCGCTGGCGCAGCGCGGACATCCGATTCCGGGGCGCCGGGACGGAGGTGCTCTGCTCGGTCACCCACCGGCTCCCGGAACCGTCCGTGCCGGCCGCCGCGCGATGACCGCCGAAGTGTCCACGGAGTTCCCCGCGAGGTTCCACTCGGCGTTCCCCTCCGACCTGCCCGCGGAGTTCCCCACCGACCTCCCCGACGACCTCCCCGACGAACTCCTCGGCCGGGCGACCGCTCTGGACCTGCTCGGCCTGATCGTCAGCCGTACCCGCACCACTCCTCATCGGAGCCCAACCGCCCCACGACGACCGGGGCCCCAACGGAAGGCAGCAGATGAAACTCGGGATCTCCGGGACCTACTCGTCCGGCAAGACACTGACCTCGATCGCGCTCTCCCACTACACCGGCATACCGCGGACCCTGGCCCGCACCATGCGGGAGATCCTGCCCGAAGCCGCTCCCGGCAAGGCGCTTGAGGAGTGCACCGCGGCCGAGCTGATCCAGATGATCGTCGTGCGGCACACGGAACGCGTGGCGCACGAACGGGAGTTGGCCGGCCGAGGGTTCATCTCCGACGGCTCCTCGCTGCAGGAGTGGATCTACGGCTCGATCCGGGTCCGTGTCGGCATCAACCCCAACGCCTCCGTCCACCTCGGTGACGCCGATGTGGACCGCACCCCGGAACTGGAGTTCTTCGAGTCCGTGATGGAGCGGCTCGGCGTCTCCTTCAAGCTGCACGTACAGCGCTCCTTCGACGCCTTCGTCCACCTGCGCAACGAGCTGCCGCTCGCCGCGGACGGCCACCGGCCGGTCAACGAGCGCTTCCGCACCCTGGCCGACGAGACGCTGCTGCGGGTCCTCGACGAACTCGGCATCCCGGTGCACGTGATCGGGGGGCCGCTGGCCCACCGGCTGGAGCGGATCGCCGAACAGCTGGGCTTGGAGCCGGTGATGACGACACGTCAGGCCATCGCCCGTGCCTCCGCGGAGTACCGCTCCCTCGACACCCGCGACGAGCGGGAGCGCATCGCCGCCGCCGCATGACCATGCGGCTCCGCACCCATCGCACCGCCGTGACCAGCACAGATGCGCGTGACTCCGACAACAGCCCGACAGCAGAAGCCAGAAGAAGCCGAATGAAGGAAGAGCGGTCCGACACCTGACCGGTGTCCACAGTTGGCGCCGTGAACCGGAAAGGCCGTCGAACCGCTCGTGCAGACCAGCGAAGGGCCCACAGCATGTCTTCTACCACACCGGGGACAACCCCCACCAACGCCTCCTGCGGACAGGGGGGTTCACGATGAGCCGCGCCGCGGTCCTCACCGGGATCGGGGCCATGGTCCCGCCGCGCGAGGTCGGCAACGACGCCTTCGCGGAGCGGCTCGCCACCAGCGACGAATGGATCAGGACGCGGACCGGCATCCGGAAGCGCCACATGGTCGATCCGGGGACGTCCACCAGCGACCTCGCGGTGGAGGCCGGCCAGCGGGCGCTCAAGTCCGCGGGCCGGGACCAGGTGGACCTCGTGGTGCTCGCCACCGCGACGCCCGACTACCCGCTGCCGGGCACCGCGCCGGACGTGGCCTCCCGGCTGGGTCTCGACCACGTGCCGGCCTTCGACGTCGCAGCCGTGTGCGCGGGCTTCGTCTACGCCCTGGCCACCGCTGCGGGCACCATCGGGGCCGGCCTGACCGACCGGGTGCTGGTGATCGGAGCGGAGGCGTTCAGCACCATCCTCGACCCCACCGACCGGGGCACCGCGATCCTCTTCGGCGACGGGGCCGGAGCCGTGGTGCTGGAGCGCGGACCGGCCGACGCTCCGGGCGCGCTGCTCGGGTTCGACCTGGGCAGCGACGGGAGCATGGCCGACCTGATCATGATCCCGGGCGGCGGCTCCCGCCAGCGCTCCGGCGGCGCTCCGCCGGACGCCGACCGTGCCTGGTTCACCATGCAGGGCCGGGAGGTCTTCGGTCAGGCCGCGACCCGGATGGCCGAGTCCACCCGGACGCTGCTGAAGACCATCGACTGGCCGGTCGAGAGTGTCGACCGCTTCGTCGGCCACCAGGCCAACGTCCGCATCCTGCACGCCGTTTCGGACCTGATCGGGCTGCCCCGGGAGCGCGCCGTGGTCCATCTGGACCAGGTCGGCAACACCTCGGCCGCCTCCATCCCGCTGGCCCTGGCGCACGCCGCCGCGACCGGGCAGCTGCTGCCCGGCCACCGGGTCGCCATGAGCGCCTTCGGCGGCGGACTCGCGTGGGGCTCCGCGGCCCTGGTCTGGCCCGACGTCGTGCCCGGCTGAACCGGCCCCGATCGGGCGACCGACTCCGCCTTCGCGCAGCGCAAGCACCACCGGCCTCAGAGAGATCCAGACCCAGACAGAGAAGGAGCACAGCCATGCCCACCCAGACCGTCGACCACATCCTCGACGTCCTCCGCACCAAGTACGGCTACACCCCCGACGAGCTCGACGCCGACACCGACTTCGAGGAGGCCGGCTTCGACTCCCTGGTCTTCGTCGAGCTGGCCGTCGCCCTGGAGAACAGCTACGGCGTCCCGCTCACGGAGGCCGAGGTCGCCGGGACCCGGTCCGCCACGGAGCTGGCCGCCCTGCTGGACGCCAGGATCGCCGCGCCCCGCGCGGCCTGACGGGACCGACGATGCCCCGGAACCGCGGCGCGGCCTTCTTCGACGTGGACGGCACCCTGACCACGCGCACCACGCTGTTCCGCTTCCTCCGGCACGACCTGGCCGCCCGCGGTTTCCCGGCCCGGACCTTCGAGGAGCACCGGGCCCAGTTCCGCGAGCTCACCTCGGTCGGCGTCCCGCGGACGGTGACCAGCCGCCGATACTTCCGGCTGTTCGCCGGCCGCGGCGCCGCGGAGCTGTACCGCAGCGGACGGCAGTGGTTCCGCGCCGAGTGGGCCGACGGCGGCCTGTTCCGGCCCGAGGCGGTGGCGGCGCTCCGCCGCCACGCCCGGGCCGGGGACCGCGTGGTGCTGGTCTCCGGATCGTTCGCGGTCTGCCTGGACCCCCTGGCCGAACTGCTCGGCGCGGACACGGTGCTGTGCACCGGGCTGGAGATCCGCGGCGGCCGCTTCACCGGCGAGGTGGCCCGGCCGATGCTCGACCGCCACAAGGCCCGCGCCGTCCGGGAGTTCGCGCGCGACCACCGGATCGACCTCGCCGCCAGCCACGCCTACGGCGACCACTCCTCCGACCTGCCGCTGCTGCGGCAGGTCGGGCACCCGGTGGCCGTCGGCACGGACCCCGCCCTCGCGGCCGCCGCCACCGCCGGGTGCTGGGCCCGGCTGGCACCGACCGCACCGCCTGAACCAGACCTACGCAGAAGTGGAGAAGAACGGTGAGCCAGACCGCACCGGACCCGGCCGCACCGGACGTGCTGATCGTCGGGGCCGGACCCGTGGGCATGGTGCTCGGCTGCGAGCTGCTGCAGCAGGGCGTCCGCATCCGCCTGATCGACCGTCAACCCACCGTCGACGAGAGCGATCCGCACTCCAAGGGCATCCTCGTCTGGCCGCGCAGCCTGGAGCTGCTCCGCCGGATCGGCGTCAGCGAGCAACTGCTCGCCCGCGGCCACCGCAGCGGCAAGGTCGGGTACTACTCCGACGGCCGACTGCTCGGCAGCGCCCGCCTGGACCGCCACCCGGACTCGCCCTACCCCTTCGTGCTCACGCTGCCGCAGCGGGAGACCGAGCAGGTACTGCGCGCCCGGCTGGCCGAGCTGGGCGGCGTGGTCGAACGCGGAGTCAGCCTGGACCACCTGGACCCGGACGGGGACAGGCCCACCGCGCTGCTGCGCCACCCGGACGGCCGGACCGAGACCGTCCGCCCGTCCTGGCTGGTCGGCGCCGACGGCCCCGGCAGCACCGTGCGCGGGCTGCTCGGCATCAGCTTCGACGGCGAGCCGATCGACGTGAGCTACGCCATCGGCGACGCCGTGCTGACCGGCGACGCGCCCGCCGACACCGCCTACTACTACGCGCCCGACGGCGTGGTGGCCCTGGTCCCGCTGCGGGACGGCGCCTACCGCATCGCCGCCAACATCCCGCACCGCGGCGAGGACGAGGGCGACCCGCCGCGCGAGCTGCTGGAGGAGATCATCCGGCGCCGGGCCAGGATCGACGTCACCGTCCAGGAACCGCTGTGGACCCGGTCGTTCCGGCCCCGGTTGGGCCTCGCGGGCTCGTTGCGGCGAGGCCGCTGCTTCCTTGCCGGGGACTCCGGGCACGCCATCAGTCCGGCCGGCGGGCAGGGCATGAATGTCGGCTTCCAGGACGCCGCCAACCTGGCCTGGAAGCTGGCCGGAGTGGTCCGCGGGCGCCTGGACGAGCGGGTGCTCGACAGCTACGGCCCGGAGCGCCTGGCCGGCGCGCAGCGCATGTCCGCCACCTCGGCCGCGCAGGCCCGCTTCGCGATGCAGCGCAGCCCGCTGCGGCGGCTGCGGCGGGACGCCGTCTTCGTGGCGGGCCGGCTGCTGGGCGTGCTGCAGCGGGTGCTGGTGCCGCTGCTCAGCCAGACCGACACCAACTACGGCCAGCTGGACACCCGTCCGCTGGTGCTGCGGCGGCAGGGCCTGGCCACGCCGGGCGCGCGGCTGCCGCTCTTCGCCGGCCCGGCCCTGCCCGACGGCACTCCGGCCCTCGACCCCTACCGGCACAGCGTGCTGCTGTGGCCGGGCCGCAGGACCGGCCACAGCTGGACCGCCACCGCCGCCCGGCTCCGGGAGCGGTTCGCAGACAGCGCCGAGGTGCTCGACCTGGGCGGCCTGCCCCGCGAGGCCGCCGCCAAGCTGCGCCGGCACCTCGGGCCGACGCCATCCCTGGCGCTGGTCCGTCCGGACGGCCACCTGGCCGCCCGTGCCCCGCTGGACCGCCCCGAGCTGTTGCAGCGGGAGCTGCAGGCGCTGGCCCCGAGCCGGTCCCCCCGCGCCGGACGCGGCGTCCCCACCGCTGCGGCGGCCCTGGGCTGACCCCAGGCCGCACGTGTTCGACCTGACCTCCCCTCCGACCACCCGTCAGCAACCCCGAGGAGACACCGACATGACCACCGCTCAGACCACCACCGCGCGCGACGCCGCCGAGGCACTGCAGGAGTTCTTCACCCGCTTCGGCAGCGGCGACCGCTCCGGCGCGCTGGAACTGTTCGGCGAGGAGACCGACTTCGAGGTCCCCGGCGCCGCAGCCGTCCCCTGGACCGGCCGGCGCCGCACCCGCGAGGAGATCGGCGCCTTCCTGGACGCCTGCTGGACCCTCGTGGACACCGAGGCCTTCGCCGTGGACCGGATCCTGGCCGACGGCGGGCACGCCGTCGCCCTGGGCAGCTTCACCCACCGGGTCAAGAGCACCGGCAAGCCCTTCACGTCCTCCTTCGCCCTGCACATCGAGGTCCGCGACGGCCTGATCCGCGGCTACCGGATGCACGAGGACAGCCACGCCGCCCTCGAGGCCTTCACCGCCTGACCCTCCGTCACCGTCCGCCGCCGGTGCGGTGCGGCCCCGGCCGCACCGCACCGCTCCACCCTCCTCCTACTCGGAAAGGCATCCTCATGGCCGAGCTGCACAGCGGCTCCAGACCGGGCCGTCTGCCCTCGCTCACCGGACTGCGCACCGCCGCCGCGCTGATGGTGTTCGGCTTCCACATCTACGCGGTGGCGCTGTTCGCCTCCCCCGGGGTGAACCGGTGGATGGCGCACTCGCTGAGCCAAGGTGGTGTCGGCGTCACCTTCTTCTTCCTGCTCAGCGGCTTCCTGCTGACCTGGACCGCCCGCCGGGACGACACCGCCCGGGCGTTCTGGCGCCGCCGGGCCGCGAAGATCCTGCCCAACCACGTGGTGACCTGGGTGGCCGCACTGGCCTTCCTCGGCTGGACCGGGCTCAGCCTCACCGGTTCGTTCACCCCGATCGGACTGGACTCGCTGCCCAACCTGTTCCTGATCCAGGACTGGTTCCCGCGCGCCGGGGTCTTCTTCAGCATGAACATCCCGAGCTGGTCCCTGGGCTGCGAGGCGGTCTTCTACCTCTGCTTCCCGCTGCTGCTGCGGGCGCTGCGCCGGGTGCCGGCGCGGGGGCTGTGGCCGCTGGCGGCGGCGCTGGTGGCGGCCGTCTGGCTGATGCCGCTGCTCGCCGACACCCTGTTCCACGGCGGCCCGGCCGTCCCCGGCCTGCCGGTCAGCGAGGACCGGATGTGGTTCGTCTACACGCTGCCGCCGGTGCGGATGCTGGAGTTCGCGCTCGGCATCGTGCTCGCCCTGGTGGTGGCCGCCGGGCGGTGGCCGCGAATCCCGCTGGGCCTGGCCACGGTGCTGTCCCTGGCGGGGTATGTCGCCTCGTCCTACCTGCCGTACCTGTGGGGCCTGAACGCGGGTGCCCTGGTCCCGCTCGCGCTGCTGATCCCGGCCGCCGCGACCGCGGACCTGGACGGACGCCGCTCGTTCTGGCGCAGCCGGACCATGTGCTGGCTGGGCAACGTGTCCTTCGCCTTCTACCTGGTGCACCAACTGGTCATCCGCTACGTGCACTTCCTCTTCGGGGCGACCCGGTCCTTCGGCACCGCCGAGGCGCTCGGGCTCACCCTGCTCTGCCTGTCGGTCTCGCTGCTGCTGGCGACCGGCCTCTACTACGGCGTCGAACTGCCGCTGATGCGGCTGCTCGGCCCCACGCGCAGGACGCCCGCCGCCCCGGCGCGTCCGGAAATCTCCGTGCCCGTCCCGACCCGCGCACCCGCGCAGGAGGTCTCGCATGTCCACCACTACTGATCCGGCCCTGGGGACCGCCGCGGCCGACACCGCCCCGGCGGTCATGACGCGGCGTCACCGTCTGATCCTGACGCTGCTGCTGGGCGCCCAGTTCATGCTGGCCGCCGACTTCTCCATCCTCAACGTGGCCCTGCCCGACCTGGGTCGCAGCCTCGGCTTCGCCCTGTCGGACCTGCAGTGGGTGACCACCGCCTTCTCGCTGGCCGCCGCGGGCTTCACACTGCTCTTCGGCCGGGTGGCCGACCTGTTCGGACGCCGTCGGCTGTTCCTGATCGGCATGGCACTGCTGACCGCGGCCTCGCTGGTCGGCGGACTCGCCGACGCTCCCGGCGTCCTGCTCGCCGGCCGGGTGGCCCAGGGCTTCGCCACCGCCATCGTGACTCCGGCGGCGCTGTCGCTGCTGACCACCTCGTTCCCCGAAGGGCCGCTCCGCGCCCGGGCGTTGGGCCTGAACGGGGCGATGCTCTCGGCCGGGTTCATCACCGGCGCGGTGCTGGGCGGCGTTCTCACCGACTTCCTCAGCTGGCGCTGGGCGTTCTTCATCAACGTCCCCGTCGGCGTGCTGGTGCTGGTGCTGGCCCTGTCCGTGCTGAAGGAGAGCCGCGCCGAGCGGGCCGGGAAGCTGGACGTACCCGGTGCGGTGACGGTCAGCGGCGGTCTGCTGGCGCTGGTCTACGGCATCACCGCGGCCCAGTCCCACGGGTGGACCTCGGCCGGCACGCTGGTGCCGCTGGCGATCGGCGTGGCGCTGCTGGTGCTGTTCTGGTTCATCGAGCTGCACACCGCCGAACCGCTGGCCTCACTGCGTGTGCTGACCCGCCGTTCGGTCCGCTGGGGCAACCTGGGCGGCCTGGTCACCTTCACCATGGGCAGCGGCGTCACCTTCCTGATGACGCTCTACCTGCAGCAGGTGCTCGGCTACTCCCCGCTCGTCACCGGCCTCTCCTTCGGCCTGCTGGGCGCCGCCGCGTTCGTCGGCGGCACGGTGGCCCCCAAGGTCATCGGGCGGCTCGGCGGCCCGCAGGCCCTGGTCGTCGGCCTGCTGGTGCAGGCGTCGGCGAGCTTCATGCTGGCGGCTCTCGGCGGCCACAGTAAGAGCTGGATCGTGCTGGTGCTGGCCGGAACCGCGGTCGCCGGCTTCGGCCACATCAGCGCCGTGGTCGCCTACATGGTGACGGCCACCTCCGGACTGCCGGACAGCGAGCAGGGACTGGCCACCGGCCTGACCACGCTGACCCAGCTGGTGGGCCTGACCCTGGGCATCCCGGTGCTCAGCTCCGTCGCCACCGCCCGGGTGCACGCACTCCAGGCCACCCACAGCGCCGCCGACGCGGTGCTCGGCGGCGTCCGGCTGGCCCTCCTGGTGAACGGCGGAGTGCTGGTCGCCGGCGCGCTGGCGATCGGCCTGTTCTTCGCCCTGCCCGGGCGGCGGACCGCCGCGGTCGCCGCCTGAGCCGTCCCCCCATCGGTCCGCCGCCTACCACTTTGGGGACAGCGGCGGGCCACCTAGGAAGCAAACCCGGCTTCCGGCGGCCGTGGCTGATCTACGGTCAGATCACGGCCGTTCTCCCGTAGTTGATCCCGTGCACAACGGAAAGCCCCGAGAAAGGCGTCACTCCCATGCGAGCTGTCATTGTCGAGTCCTTCGGCGAGCCCGAGGCCGCGAAGGTCTCCGAGCTGCCCCTCCCCGAGCCGGGTGCCGGCGAGGTCCGGATCCGCGTCACGGGCGCCGCGGTGCACCCGGCCGACCTGCTCACCCGCTCCGGCGCCCTGGCGGGTGTGCTGCCGGAGCAGCCGCACTACCGTCTCGGCTGGGACCTGGCCGGCACGGTCGACGCCGTGGGCGAGGGTGTCACCTCGTTCCGGGCCGGGGACCGGGTCGTCGGCCTGTCGGACTGGTTCGCCGCACTGAACGGCACCCAGGCCGAGTACGTCGTGCTGCCGGCCGGATCCGTCGCCGCCGCGCCGTCCTCCGTTCCCGCCGAGACGGCGGCCACCCTCCCGCTCAACGGCCTCACCGCCCTGCAGGCCCTGGACCTGCTGGGACTCGACCGCGGCCAGACGCTGCTGGTGACCGGCGCGGCCGGCGGTGTCGGCGGCTTCGCCGTGCAGCTCGCCGTCGGGCGCGGACTGCGGGTCCTGGGCCTGGCCGGCAGCCAGGACAAGGAGTTCGTCACCGGCGCCGGCGCCGAGTGGATCGAGCGCGGGGACGACGCGGCCGACCACGTCCGGGCCGCGGTGCCCGGCGGCGTGGACGGCGTCTTCGACACCGCCCTGATCGGCGCGCCCGCGCTGGCCGCGTTCCGCGACGGCCTGGTCTTCGTCAACGTCTTCCCCCCGGCTGCGCCCGCCGCCGAGCGCGGGGTCCGGGTGGACAGCGTCGGCGTGCAGAGCAACGGTGCCCAACTCGCGGAGCTGGTCCGGCTGGTGGATGAGGGCGCGCTGACCCTGCGGCTGGCGGCGACCCTGCCGGCGGAGGAGGTCCCGGCCGCCCACACCCGGCTGGGCGCAGGCGGCAGCCGCGGCGGCATCGTCCTCACCTTCTGACCCTCACCGCGTCCGCGGAGCCGCCGAGCTTCACAGCGGGCCAGGCCCCCATTCCCCTGGTGCGGCCCGGCACTTGGTGGCTGAGCGGATCGGCCCGGCCGGCGGCGCTCCCCCTTCGCACGGCCGGGCCGCGACCGCCGCGGGGGGCGTCGCCCCGCAAGGGCGTCCGCCCCGCCACCGACCAGCGCCCGCCGCTCCGNACGGCCGGAGCGGCGGGCACGACCGAACCCCGGACCGCTCGGGCCCGGCGGAACCGTCCCGTCGCGCACGGACATTGCGGACACTTTCCCCAACTCCGGCCCTGCCCCCGCCCCTCGCCCGGTTGAATGCTGTCCGCAACCGTCCCTACCGCCCGCGCCTGCCCCTCCCGCCACCCCAGGAGCCAAGATGACCGCCCACCCGAGCCGCACCGTCGTGGTCGCCGGCGCCGGAAGCGACATCGGCGCCGCCGTCGCCGGCCGACTCGCCCGCACCGGATGCCGTATCGCCCTGGTCGACCGCCGGGAGAACCACTGCTACCGCGCCCTGGAGCGGGTCACCGCCGCGGACGGCCAGGCCCAGATCTTCACGGCCGACGTCAGCCTGATCCACGAGGCCGAGGCGGCTGTCGCCCGCATCGTCGACGCCTGGGGGCCGCCCGACGTCCTGGTGCACGACCTGCTGCCGCAGCGGCGTCCGCTGGACGCCCCGGCCACCGCCCGCGAGGACGACTGGGACGGTGTCGTGCGCAGCCGCCTGCGCGCGCCCTACGTGCTCACCGCCGCCGTGCAGCGGCACATGGTCCGCCGGCGCTGGGGCCGCATCGTGCTCGTGTCCGCGCCGCGGCCGCCCGCGGCGGAGGAGGACCCGGCCGCGGCCGCCGCCCTGGCCGGCCTGTTCGGCCTGACCCGCTCCCTGGCCACCCGGCTCGGACCGCACGGTGTGACCGCCAACACGGTGGTGCCCGGTCTGATCGCGACGGAGTCGGCCGAACTCGCCGCCGCCTGCGCGGGCAGCGACCTGAACCAGCTGCGCAAGCGGGCGCTGGAGCGGGTGGCCGTCGGCCGGCCCGGCACGGCGGACGAGGTCGCCGAGGCGGTGGCCTTCTTCGCGTCCGAGCAGGCGGGCTTCGTCAGCGGCCAGGTGCTGCACGTCACCGGCGGTCCGACGGACTGACGTCCGTCCGCTCGACCGGTCCGGGGGCAACTGTCCGTTGCCGCCGGACCGGCGGGCGTTCAGGCGCGGTCGCCGCCCAGGCTCCGCGCGGAGGCCAGCGGGGACGGGATCACCGCCCGCTCCACCGCCTTGTTCACGGCGTCGATGCGGGAGACGGCGTCCAGCTTCTCGAAGATGTTCCGCAGGTGGCGCTTGACGGTCCCCTCGGTGATGCCCAGCCTGCTGGCGATCTGACGGTTGCTCAGCGCCTGCCCCGCCAGCGTCAGCACCTCCACCTCCCGCTGCGACAGGCCGCCCTGGTCGCCCGCTCCGGCGGGCGCGGCGGCCTGCCGCAGGCTCTCCGGGGAGACCGACACCGTCACCGTCCGACGGCCTCCGCCCTCGCGCTGCCGGATCGCCGAGACCAGGGTCTCCCGGCTCACGCTCTTGTGCAGGAAGCCGTGCACCCCGAGCGAGAGCAGCCCCTGCACCAGGAATTGGCTGTCATCCATGCTCAGCACGATGATCCGCACGTCCGGCAGCTGGTCCAGCAGCCGGCGGACGGTGGTCGGCGGGTCGTTCTCCGGCATCTCGATGTCCAGCACCACCACGTCCGGGCGGTAGGCGGCGGCCAGCCGGACCGTCTCGGTCCCGGTCGCCGCCTGGGCCACGACCTCGAACCCGGGTTCGGCGGCGAGCAGGTCGCACAGCGCCTCGCGGAGCAGGGTGTGGTCGTCCGCAACCAGAATGCGGACCGGCTGCTCAGCCGCGGAGTCGGTCATCCTCGTGCTCCTCCTCGATCGGGAACCAGATCATCACGCGGGTGCCGTGCCCCGGAGTGCTGCCGATGTTGAGCGTGCCGCGCAGCAGTTGGACCCGCTCCGCCATGCCGTCCAACCCGTTGCTGCCCAGCGTCCGCACCCGGTCCAGGTCGAAGCCCTGGCCGTCGTCGATCACTTCGGTCTGCACCTGGTGCGGCGCGATGTCGATGCTGACCACGACGTTGTCGGCGCGGGAGTGCCGCAGCGCGTTCCGCAGGCACTCGCGGACCAGCACGAACAGCTCCTCCGCGAGTCGGCCCGGGAGCCACTCGTCGGAGCCCTGTACCCAGATCTGGACCGAGCTGCCGGTGTCGCCCATCGAGGACACGAAGCCGCGCAACGCGGTCTCCAGGGTCCCCGAGACGTTGCTGCGGCGCAGCTCCGTCACCAACTGGCGGCTGGTGTCCAGGGCTTCGAGCACCGCCGCCTTCACCGCCCGCACCTGCGGGCCGGCCTCGGTGCCGGCGCGCTGATGGACCAGTTCGTACATCTCGAGCTGACGCATCGCCAGACTGAGCGAGTTGCCCAGCTGGTCGTGGATCTCACGGGCCAGCTTGCGCCGGCCCTCCTCGTGCAGCGCCCGCACCCGGGTGAGCAGCAGGGTGTCGTAGCCGACCGACCCGATCTCCAGCCGGCGGCTGACGCCCTGCTGCAGGGACCGCACCGCCGCGCTGTGGCCGTCCCCGTCCTCGGACAGGCCGACGGCCTCGGAGATGGCGTCCATCACCAGGTCCAGCAGGATCATGCCGGCCCGGATCGAATGAGTGAGGTGGAGGCCCTGCCGAACCCTTTCGTCGCCGAGCTTGGCGACCTCGGCGATCTGCGGACCGGAGACCACCGGCTTCCCCGCGTTCAGGCTGGCCGCGCAGTCGGCCAGAATGCGCCGGGCCTGCGCCGCGCACTGCGGCCATGCGTCCGGGTCGCTCGCCAGCGGGCTCTGGATGGCCCGCAGCCGTTCCAGGTACCGATCCAGCAGCCGGCCCTCCTGGTCGAGGAGCCGCTTCGCCGCCTCCGCCCTTCCGCCCTCCGGATCCCTGCTTCCCCCGGGATCTCTGCTCCCGCCTGGACCGTCGCTGCCAGGCGGTCCCTCTGCGGTCGGCTCGCGGCCGCCCGTCGGTGCGTCGTGGTTCACCCTGACTCCCTTCCCCCAAGGACCCAGCAGGTGCCCAAGCCGTGGTTTGTCGGGCCACTACCAACCGCCGATGATATACAGCGGTCGGCTCAACTCCAGTGCCGCAAAGGCGAAGGCGCCGAGCGCTCGCGCAGGGAGCGTCGGCGCCTTGGTGGCGATCAGCCCAGCTCGTTGGGCACGGAGGTGTTGTCGACGACGATGTGCGGGCCGCTGATGCCGTCCCGTGCGACCAGCTTCAGGAAGTCCTGCGCCGGGTAGTGCCCCCGGTGGTACGCATAGGCCGCCGCATTCCGGAACGTCGCCTCGAAGATGAACCGCGACGGGTCCGCCGGGTCCGGCACGATGTGGTAGCCCAGCGTCCCGGGCTCCGTCCGCAGCGCCAGGTACGCCTCCTT
>NZ_JBHSQJ010000151.1:0-2926 GCF_042658505.1 Streptacidiphilus monticola
CGCGCGGCGAAGGCCTCGGCCGCCGGGCCGAGGGCGTCGACCATCGTCTTGTCCCCAGGCTGCGCCCCGCCCAGGCGCTGCACCGCGGCCACCGCGGCGGCCATCCCCTCGCCGAGGCGGGCGGCGTCCACCGCCGGCGACTCCCCCAGCGCCTTGCCGAGCGCACGGAACGCCGAGCCGTAGAGCGGACCGGACGCCCCGCCGACCGAGGAGATCAGCGTGCGTCCGACCGACACCAGGTACTCCCCGGGCGTCTCCCCTTCCGCGTCGCGCACCGCCGCGAAGCCCCGGCGGAGGTTGGCGCCGTGGTCGCCGTCGCCGATCGCGGCGTCGAGGGCGGTGAGGCGGTCCGCCTCGGCGTCGACGCGCGCCGCCGCGGCGGCGATCCAGGCGTGGGCGAGGGCGAGGTCGAGGTCCATGCGGTTCAGGCCTTCCAGCGCAGGGCGGGGGTGTCGATCGGAGCGTCCCACAGGTCGAGCAGTTCCTCGTCCGCCTGACACACCGTCAGCGAGACCCCGGCCGCGTCGAGGGAGGTGATGTAGTTGCCGACCAGCGACCGGGCGATGGTGATGCCGCGTGCCGCGAACTGCGCGGCGACCTCGCCGAAGGCGAGGTACAGCTCCAGCAGCGGGGTGGCGCCGAGGCCGTTGACCATAACGATGGCGCGGTCCCCCGCCGCGAGCGGACGGTCCGTCAGGACGGCGTCCACGCAGGTCGCCATGATGTCCTTGGCCGAGGCCAGCGGGGCGCGCCGGGCCCCGGGCTCGCCGTGAATGCCGACGCCGACCTCCATCTCGTCCTCGGGCAGGTCGAAGCCGGGACGGCCGGCCGCCGGGGTGGTCACGGCGGTGAGCGCGACGGCGAAGGAGCGGGTGCGTTCGTTCACCTTCCGTGCCACGGAGGCGACTTCGTCCAGCTTCGCGCCGCGCTCGGCGAGCGCGCCCGCGATCTTCTCGACGAAGACGGTGGCCCCGGTGCCGCGCCGGCCCGCCGTCCAGGTCGAGTCCTCGACGGCGACGTCGTCGTCGACCAGCACGGTCTCGACGGGGATGTCCTCGTCCTCGAGGAGCTCGGCGGCCATCTGGAAGTTGAGGACGTCGCCGGTGTAGTTCTTGACGATCAGCAGCACGCCCGCGCCGCCGTGGGCCGCCTGAGCGGCCGTCAGCATCTGGTCGGGGACCGGGGAGGTGAACACCTCGCCCGGGCAGGCGGCGTCGAGCCCGCCCGGGCCGACGAAGCCCGCGTGCAGCGGCTCGTGCCCGGAGCCGCCGCCGGAGACCAGCGCGACCTTGCCCTGCACCGGGCCGGACGCGCGGAGCACGACACGCCGTTCGACGTCGACCGAGAGTTCGGGATGCGCGGCGGCCAGGCCGGTCAGGGCCTGTTGCACCACGTCCTCAGGCGCGTTGACGAGCTTCTTCATCGCGGGAATCCTCCCCCGGCAACCCTGCCGCCTAGGATCACGAGCTGTGACGCAACCTGTGGGCATCGTACTTGTCTCGCACAGCGCGGAGCTGGTTTCCGGCCTGCGCGCCCTGCTGGCGGAGCTGGCCCCGCCGGAGGTCCCGGTCGTCGGCGCGGGCGGCACGGACGACGGGCGCATCGGCACGAGCTACCGCCTGGTCCTCGACGCCGTCCGGCAGGCTGACGCGGGCGGCGGAGTGGTGGTCCTGGCGGACCTCGGCAGCTCGGTCCTGACGGCCCGAACCGTCCTGGAGGACGAGGAGTTGACCCAGGCGCGGCTGGTCGACGCCCCCTTCGTCGAGGGAGCCGTCGCGGCCGTCGTCACCGCGTCGACGGGCGCCGCCCTGCCCGAGGTGGCCCGCGCCGCGACGGACGCCCGGTCCATCCCCAAGTTCCAGGACTGAGCCCCTTCCGGGGCAGCGCCTGCCCGCCCCCGTTCCCACCCGCCCTGCCGCACCCGCTCTCTTCCCGCACTCCCCGGTCCGTCCCACGACGCCCCGAAGGGGCCTCCGGCCAGGACCGGTCAGCCGGGGAACACCCGTACTGCGGCGTTCGGCCCCCACCAGCCCCGGCTGCGCCCGGAGGGGCGGCGGGGGCCGCCCCCTGAACGCACCATGCCGCCAGGGCCGCAGCACGGCCCGGCTGGACGCCCGGCCGCCGGGCGGCCGAGGCCCGGGCCCGCCTGCAGCGTCCGGCGGGCGGGACGGGGCGGGGGCCACGGCCGTGAGAGGCCGGGGCCTGCGTGGGGCGCGGGGCCGAGCGCAGCTGGGCTGCTGATGGCCCCCGGCTGGGGGCGGGGGGACGGGGGCACGGCCCGGGCCGACCGGGTGAGGGGGTTCCATACCTCGACGGGGGCACTGGCAGCCCCAGCCACGATCGCAATATTTCACGAGTAAAACATCTGCTAATCTTAAGAGGTGAGCCGTTCCCCCCTCCCTCCCGTTCTCCGTCTCGCCCGCCCGGCTGAGGCCTGGTTCAAGCCCGCGCTCAGCGTGGTGATCGCCGGGGCCGTGCCGGATTTCGTGCTGCTCGGGATCGGGCGGCTCGATCTGGTGATGTTCACCATGGCCGGCTCGCTCTGCGCGCTCTTCGGGCATCAACTCCCCTACGCCGCAAGGGCTCGCGCCATCCCGGGCGTGGTGCTGGGCATGACCGCCGGACTCGCGCTCGCGCTGCTCGCGGGGGCCGCGACCAGCAGCGTACCGCTGCTGGTGCTCGTCGGGGCCGCTCTCGCGGCCGTGCAGAAGACGCTCGTGGACGCCACCCGGATCGGGCCGCCCGGGCATGTGATCTTCGTCTTCGTCAGCTCCGGCGCGCTCTTCGTGCACCAGCCCGCCCAGCTGATCCCCGGGCACCTCGCCCTCACCCTCGGCGCCGGGCTCATCGCCTGGGCGGTCACCCTCGCACCCGCCCTGCTCCGCCCGCACGGGCCCGAACGGCGGGCCACCGCCCGCGCGTTGGC
>NZ_JBHSQJ010000152.1:0-11663 GCF_042658505.1 Streptacidiphilus monticola
ACACCAGGCCAAACCCACGAAATTCAAGACAGTCCCGGGTTCTTTGGAGGCTTGGTTCCGTGAGAGGATCAAGCCTCCAAAGATCCCGGAACGGTTCAAACCGCCAGCAGCACCAACCCGGCGAACCTATGGCAAGAGCACTGGCAAGCGGCCAGGTGGTTGGCTCCGGCGCCCCGCGCGCCCGTCATCAGGGCCACCAGGAGCAGGCGCATCTGGCGCGGGGCGAGGTCGAGTTCGTGGCCGGTCTGCCAGGCCCGCACCGGGCCGAGCAACGAGAAGCGCACGCCTTCAGCGGGTGACGGCGAAAGCAAGGGAGGCTGAGGGCGCTTGGAGGTCATGGCGCTCTCCTATGGCTGGGCCTCAAGAGCTGGCGTCGGCACCGGTCCCGGGTCGCAGGCCGGAGAAGAGCTGCCGTTCCAGCCCGGTCGCCTCCGGGAACGGGAGCCGGGAACCGGTGACGATCGACCGCTTCGCCGCGAACAGGGCGGGGCCGGCGTTCCGGGCGACGGCCTCGACCCATTGCAGGGCCTCGGTGCGGAAGTCCTCGGCCGACAGGACGGCGTTGACCCAACCGGAGCGCAGCGCTTCGTCGGCCGAGAACTCCCGTCCGGTGAGAACCACTTCGGCGGCATGTCCTAGCCCCACCAGCCGCGGCAGGCGGACACTGCCGCCACCGCCCGGGATGAAGCCGGCGGTGATCTCCGGCTGCTGGAATCGCGCCCGCGTCGAGGCGACCCGCAGGGTACAGGCCAGTGCCAGCTCGTTGCCGCCGCCGGAGGCAAGTCCGTCGATGGCTGCGATCGTGGGCTGCGGGATCTCTTCCAGGAGCTGCAGCGCGCGGGGCCAGGCGCCGAGTTCCTCCTCGCTCGCCTGGCCCGCGCTGGCGCGGGCCAGGTCGGCCAGTTCGGCGTGGTCGATGAACCGGTCGTCCGGTCCGCCGGTGACCATCACGACCTTGACCTGTTCGCTGTCCTGGGCGAGCCCCTCCAGCAGGTCGCCCAGGGCGATCACGGAGGCGAAGTCCATGTAGTTGTCCGGTGGCCGGGTGAAGCCGAGGACGGCAACCGCGCCGAGGCGCTCGACGGACCAGGTGCTCATGGGGGTGCTCCAACTCTGTCCGTGCGACGGGAACTTGCGCACTCGGGCGCGGGGCCGCCACCTGCGCGGACTTGGCGCCCGGTGGCAACTCCGATGGTCCCTTGTGCCTCGCGGGCCGGGCATCAGTCAGGTGACCCTGTCTCGACCATCGCGCCTGGGCGAGCGTCAGGACCGTTGGGCCTGCTGCAGCGCGGCACCCAGCTGGGCGCGGGCCGCGACGCCGAGCTTGGGGAAGATGCGGTAGAGGTGGGCTCCGACGGTGCGGTGCGACAGGAACAGGCGTTCGCCGATCTGACGGTTGGTCAACCCCTGTGCCGCAAGGGTTGCGATCTGCAGTTCCTGGGCGCTCAGCAGCTCGCGCACGCTGGTCTCCGGGCGTCCGCTGGTCTCGCCGGCGGCACGCAGTTCTCGGCGCGCCGACTCGGCCCAGGGGTGGGCGCCGAGGAAGTCGAATGCGTCCCGTGCCGCGCGCAGCGGCTCGCGGGAGGCCTGCACCTGGCGCAGCCGCCGCAGCCGCCTGCCGTGGTGCAGGTCGAGCCGGGCCCGGTAGAGGGGCCAGGCGCCGACGTCGCCCTTCATCGCGACCCGGTACAGCTCGTCGGCTTCGGGTTCGTCGGCGAGCACAGCTGCGGCGTACTGGGCGGTCATCCGCAGCATCGGCGAGCCGCAGCGTTCGGCCAGGGCGGGCAGTGGCTCCAGCAGGGGCCTGGTCTGCTCGACGCGGTCCGCGGAGACCGCGGCGTCGACGAGTTCGGGCACGGCCCACCACTGCATCACCGGGTGGTGCACCGGCTCGGTGGGGTCGAACAGGCGCAGCAGCATCGCGTGTGCCTGCTCGGCTTCGCCGCCGAGGAGGGTGGCGAGCGCGCTGCTCTGCTGGGCGCCCGAGTGCAGATAACTCATGCCCGCGCTCAGCGGGTGGCCCTGCACGTGGGCCGCCAAGGTGCGGGCGCGGTCGACGTCGCCGCGCAGGGCGCAGACCGCGGCGATGTTCGCCTGGGCCGACAGGGTGTAGAACTCCTCGCCGGTCTCCCGGGCGAGCCCGGCGCCCTCCTCCGCCTCGGCGAGGGCTTTGTCCCACTCCCCCAACCAGATCCGGCTCCAGCCGCCGCCGATGAGGATGCGCGGCAGTTGCCCCAGTCGGCCCTGGCGCCGGCACAGGTCCGCGGCTGCGTCCATGTCGGCTGCGCTGCGCCGGAAGTCGCCGAGCACCAGGGCGGCGGCTCCCAGGAGGTACATGCTGTCCACGCTCGTGCGGTCCGGGACCGCCCTGGAGAGTTGGTCGAGTACGGCGCGGCCGTGGTGCTCGGGGTCGGCGTAGGCCCGGATCGCCAGGCCGCGCGGGTCGTCCTCGGGCAGCTGCACGGCCTGCAAGCGGTCGATCAGGGCCTGGCGGGCCACCGCCCCGGGGACCTGGAAGAAGCAGCGCCTGGCTGCCCGCCACAGCAGGGTGACGGCGGACTGGACGTGACCGGCTGCGAGCGGACCGCCTGCGGCGGCCGTCAGTTCCCGGACGCGTGCGTCGGCGTCGTGGAACCGGGAGAAGTCGATGATCTCGACGACGTTGGTCAGCCGTGCCCTGTCGACTGGGCCGAGGGTGGACAGGTCGGTCCGCTCCAGCAGGGCCGCCGCTTCCCGGCGGGCGCCGATCTCGCCCGTGAGTTCGGCGGCCTGGAGGACCAGTGAGGTGCGCCGGTCCGCGTCGGAGGTGAGGTCGGCGGCCTTGCGCAGCGCGGCGGTCGCCGCCATCACCGTGCCCCGGCGTTCGGAACGCAGCGCGTAATTCTCGAGTTCGGCGGCGATCTCCTCGTCCGCGCCGAGCGCGGCCGCGGCCCGGTGCCACAACTGCCGGTCCGGATGGGCGGCCAGCTGCTCGGCGAGCGCGGTGTGGGACTGGATGCGTTCGAGCAGGGACGCGCGTGCGTAGATGGCCGAGCGCATCAGCGGGTGCCGGAACCGGACTCCGGAGCCGGCCAGTTCCGCCAGTCCGGCGTCGATGGCCTCCTGGAGGTCGCGCGGGGACACGTGGGTGCCGTGTGCGTGGGTCGCTGCCGCGAGCAGTTGCTGCAGGTCGCAGGTGACATCGGCGGCGAGGGTGATCAGCAGGGCGCGCGCGGCGGGGGTGAGATCGTCCAGGCGAGCGGCGAAGGCCGCCTCCAGCCGGTCGCTGAGCGGCAGGGCGGCCTCCAGCAGGGGCAGTGTCCCCGCGCCGGCCAGGGCCCGGGGCAACTCCTTGAGCCCGAGCGGGTTGCCGGCGGCCTCGGCCAGGATCCTGGCCCGTGCCGGGGCGGGCAGGGAGGGCGCGCTCACGTCGAGCAGCGCGGCTGCCGCGTCCTGGCTGAGCGGTTCCAGCTCCAGTTCCGGCAGTTGGGGCCGGCGTCGGACGGCGGAACCGACCCCGGTCCGTGCCGTCGCCAGGATCAGCACCGGGTCTGCGGCGATGCGGCGCGCCACGAAGGCGATGACCTCCAGCGACGGGGTGTCCGTCCAGTGCAGGTCTTCGATCAGCAGGGCGACCGGGCCGGTGGCGGCGGCGTCCACCAGCAGCTCCAGCGCCGCCAGCGCGACGGCGTAGGGGTTGGCCTCGCCCTCCTCCTGGCCGAAGGCGCAGCGCAACGCCCGCGCCTGCGGCGCCGGCAGCGCGGCCACCTGGTCCAGCAGCGGGTGGAGCGCCTGGTGCAGCGCCGCGTAGGCCAGTTCGGACTCGGACTCGACCCCTTCGGCGCTGAGCACGGCGAACCCCCTGGCCGCTGCCTCCTGCCGCGCCACCTGCAGCAGGGCGCTCTTGCCGATGCCCGCCTCCCCCCGCAGCACCAGGCCTGCGCCCTTGCCTGCGGCCGCGTCGTCGAGCAGCCGCAGCAGCGCGGCGACCTCCCCGGCGCGTCCGAAGAGCGACGGAGGAGTGGCCAAGGGGGATGTCGCCATGACTGCATGGTAGGGGGAATCAATCACATGACAGTCAGTGACCCAGGAAGGCGTTGACCTCGGCGGCGAACTCCGCGGGGTACTGGAACAGGAAGCCGTGCCCGGCGTCGGGATAGATGCTCAAGGTGGCGTTGGGCAGGTGCTCGGCGAGCAGGTGGGTGTTCTCGGTGGGGACCATCTCGTCGTTGTCCCCGTTGGCCACCAGCACCGGCTGCCGGATGGACCGCAGCCTCTGCAGCTGTGAGTCGTCGTGGACCCCCCAGGCGGAGATGGCGGTCAACTGCGCGTTGCGGACGGCCAGGTCGGTGGGTGCGTCACGTTCGGCCGTGCGCAGTCCGAGGCGCTTGACGAACTCGACGCCCCTGGCCTGACTGGTGAGGCTCTTCTCGAAGAACAGCACCAACAGGTTCGCCGCACCCGGCGCGTCGGCGAGCGCGGCGTCCCGGATCGCGCCCGCCGTGTACACGTGGATGTCGCGTCCACCCCGCGGGGCCGTGCCCGCCAGGACCAGGCGGCGGACCTGCCAGGGGCGGAACAGCGCCATCTCCTGGGCCACGAAGCCGCCCAGGGAGAAACCGAGCAGGTCGTAGCGCGTCACCTTGAGGGCGTCGAGGAAGGCGATGGCGCTGTGCGCCATCTCCTCCACCGTGTTCGGGGTGGTTCCGGTGGACCCGCCCACGCCGGCCAGGTCCACCAGGATCACCTCGCGCTCAGCGGCCAGGGCGTCGACCAGCGCGGGATCCCAGTTGTCGAGGTTGGCACGGTAGTGCACCAGGCAGACCAGCGGCAGGTCGCTCTCGTTGGCGATGCCGAACCGGCGGTACCGGTAGGTGACGCCGTCGGCGGCCTCCACATGGAGGTTGGGCGCGGTGATCTGGCTCTTGTCGTTCTCTGCGGCCACGGACGTGCCTTTCTGTGGAAGGGGGGTGAGGGGGCGTCAGTGCTGGAGGGCCCGCGATCCGATCCGCTCGCCCATGTGCAGCTCCAGATCAAGGACGGCCTCGGGGGCGGCCTTCGCCGACAGCCGCAGCCGCTCCTGGACGAAGTCGCGGTCGAGCAGCTCGACCATGCGCGCATGGGTGGCGGCCAAGGATGCGGCGCTGGGAGCGGGGGCTTCCTGGTTGAGCAGCTCCTTGACCGCGATCAGCGCGTCGGCGTCGAAGGAGGCCACCCGTCGGGCGAAGCGCTCGACGAAGGCGTCCAGTTCGGCGTCGGGAACGGCGCGGTTGATCCAGCCGTAGCGCTCCGCGGTCTCCGCGTCATAGTCCTCGCCCGAGGCGATGATCTCCAGGGCGCGGGAGCGTCCGGTCAGCCGGGACAGGCGCTGCAGTCCGCCACAGCCGGGGATGATGCCGGTGCCGATCTCCAACTGGCCCAGGACGGCGTGCTCGCGGCTGGCGAAGCGCACGTCGACGGCGAGCAGGAACTCGTTGCCGATGCCGCGGGCCCGGCCGCGCAGCGAGCCGACGGTGATGAACCGGGCCCGGCCGAGCCGGTCGACCAGATCGAACCAGGTCGGCATGCCGGGCCCGAACTCCTCGATCCGGCCCAGGTTGAGGTGGGCCATGAAGAACTGGGGCACGGCGCTGTCGAAGACCACCACCTTGACTCCGGGGTCCGCCTCCAGTTCGGCGACGGCTTCGGCGAGGGCCGTCTCCACCTCGGGGTCGTAGAGGTTGAGCGGCGGGTTGTCGAAGATGACACGGCGGTAACCGGGGGCGGCCTGTTCGACCCGCACCGGCGAATCGCCGCGCTGGTCCTGGGAGTTCGACATGGGTGGCTCCTGCCTGTCTGGAACGTACGGGTCTGGGAGAGGGGGGATGGTGGGGTGCCGGTCAGCGGCCCGCGGACTCGGCCGCTGCCTCCGGGGCCAGCAGGACCGCGATGCGGCTGGTGTGCGCGACGGTGTCGCTGACGCGGTGGTTGAAGAAGGCCGCCACCGCGCCCCGGTGATGGGGGCTGAGCACGACCAGGTCGGCCTGGAACTGCGCGGCGGCCTCGGAGATGACCGCCGGGACCTGGTCGGTCAGCCCGAGGAACAGTTCGCCGTCGGCGTCGATGCCCGCGCTGCGCAGGGTGGTGACGGCCTCGTCGAGAACGGCGTGCGCCTCGGGGTCGTCCTCGAGCCGGACCAGGGTGTCGAAAGCGACGGCGGAGGCGAGCACGTGCACCACCCGGACGCGGCTCCCGGTGAGGGTCGCCAACTCGCGGGCCGTCGCCAGAGCCTGGTGGCGGTTGGGGCCGCCGTCGATGGCGACCAGGATGCGCTGGAACACGGAGGATCGTCCGATCTCGGCGGTAGCCGGGCTGAGGGGAGGTGTGGGACAGGGCCACGTCACGGTGGCCGGTGTCCCCACCGTGCCGCCGCCCGCCAGGTCTGGGCATCGGTCAGCTGACTCCTGGGTGACTGCCGTACCGACGGGCACCCCAGTCGTCACCCTCAGCCGTCCGCTCAGTCGTCGCTGCCCAGCACGTCCCGCAGCTGGCTGCGGCTGGTGATGCCGAGCTTGGGAAAGGCCTGGTGCAGGTGGAAGCCCACGGTCCGCGCCGACAGGAACAGTCGCTCCCCGATCTGCCGGTTCGTCAGGCCAGTGGCGGCCAGCCGGCTGATCTGCAGCTGCTGCGGCGTCAGTGCGGCAGCCCCGGTCGCACTGTCCTGCTTCTCCAGAACACCCAACTGGCCGCCGCAGGCGCGTAGTTCAGCTGCTGCACGATCGGCCCAGGGCCGTGCGGCCAGGCGCTCGAACAACGCGAGGGCCTGAGTGAGCCGGGCGCGCGCGTCATGGGGACGGCGCCGCCGCCGCAGCCATTCGCCGTACTCGAGCAGCGCCACCGCCCGCTCGAAGGGCCAGCGATTCCCCTCCGGCGCCGACACCGCAGCCTGGAAGTGCCGCTCCGCCTGAGCGTCGGTGGCCAGCAGAGCCCGGGCACGGGCGACCTGGGCCGCCAGCCGCGGGGATGTCGGACCGGCCAGGGCACGTCGCGCCGCGTCCAGGACCCGCCGGGCGTCCTGGCTCTCCCCTGCCCGTACGGCCGCCGCGGCCAGATCGCCGAGCGCGTAGTAGGAGGCGTGGTAGTGCAGCGGCCCGGTGTCCGACTCCCCCGTGAACACACTGCGCAGCAGCGCGTACGCCAGGATGTGCTTGCCCTCGGCGGTGGCCGCCGCGGCCTCGACGCCGCGGCAGCTTGCGTCCAGGCCGCGCAGCTGGGTCAGGTCCACACCGCTGCGCGCCTGCTCCAGCGCCCTTCGGGCGTCCACGGGTTCACCGCGGTGCACATGGAGAGCCGCGCTGACGTAGGCGGCCACCCGGCCGGGCATGCCGATGCCGGCCTCGGCCGCTCCCCGGCGGGCCCTGTGCGCGGTGGCCGACGCCGCCTCCCACGCCCCGCTCTCGAACTGCGCGAGTGCCAGCGCCTGGGTCAGGGTGGGATTGGCCACCGCGTCCGGGGTGGCCTGCGCCCGGTCCGCCCCGGCGGCCAGCAGCCTCAGCGCCAGCGGCGTCTCGTCGAGCATCCAGGCGGCGCCGCCGAGGGTGGTGTACTCCTCGACGACAAGTCCGGCCCGGTCGGTGGCCGCGCGCAGCCGGTCCAGATGCCCGGCCCGGTCGGTGAAGGGGTCAGCGCAGACCCGAGCCCAGACCTGGTCCATGGGGTCGCCGACGTCGACGGGGATACGCGCGAGCAGTTCGGCCGCCTGACGACGGTACGCCTCTTCGCCGGTGTAGTAGAGGGCGATGGCCCCCTTGGTCAGGGCTCCCAGGGCCATCACCGGATCACTCTCGACCGTGGCCGCCGCCAGCGGGATCATCCGGCTCACCGCCGCGCCCTGCCTGCTGGTCGCCGCCAGCGCCCATGCGGCGGACAGTGCGGTCTGCTGGAGCAGCCGGGCGTCGTCGGTCAGCGTCGCGATCTCAGTGGCCAGGGACTCCACCCAGACGGGATCGCAGACGAAGGTCGCCAGCGAGTAGGTCTCCACGAGCCGACGGACCCGGGCCGCCGGGTCGCGGCTGAGCCGTGCGGCCCGCTCCATGATCGAGGCAGCCACACCGAACCCGCCTCGCTGCTGCGCCCGTCGGGCGCTCTCCTGCAAAGCCCGGGCCACCTCGTCGTCGGGCGACAACGCGGCCGCCGCCAGGTGCCGGGCCCTGCGGTCCGGGTCCGCCGTCGCCGCGTCCGCGAGCGAGCGGTGCGCCGCCTGCCGCTCGACGGACGAGGCCTGCTGGTAGACGGCCGAGCGGACCAGCGGATGGGTGAAGGCGACCCGCCCGCCCTCAACCCGCACCAGGCCCGCCTCCTCCGCCGCACGCCAGAGCTCGGCGCGGGTCGGGAACTCGGGACAGTCCGGGATCGCGGACGCGTCGGCGGCGGCTGCCAGCAGCAGGGCCCGGCGGGTCTCAGCGGGCAGCACCGCGAGGCGGTCCGCGAAGACGGCTTCGAGCCGGGTGGTCAACGGCAGCGTCGCATCGGCCCAGCCCGGCCGGCCCTCGAGCGCGCGTTCTGCGAGGGCCCGGCTCAACTCCACGAGCGCCAGCGGGTTCCCGCCCGCGTCGTGCAGCAGCTTGGCCCGCGCGGAGCCTCGGGGCGGCGCGGGCTGACGGTCCAGCAACTCCTCGGCGGCCTCCGCACTCAGCGGCGGCAGCGGCAGGCGGACNGCAGCCGGACCGCGTGCGGCCGGTCCAGCCGCATCGCGTCCGCACCGCGCGACCCTGCCAGGATCGCCACCTGGCGGTCGCTGATCCGGCGCGCGAGGAAGCACAGGATGTCGAGCGAACTGGCGTCCACCCACTGCAGGTCGTCCACCACGAGCAGCACCGGGCAACGACCGCTCGCCGACACCAGCAGGTCCAGCGAGGCGAGCGCGATGAGCAGCCGCTCGGGCCGGGTGTCGGCGCCGCCTGGCGCGTCCATCCCGAACGCTCCCAGCAGCGCGGCGCGTTGACGCTCCGGCAGCCGCCCCGCCTCCGGCAGGAACGGCGCCAGCAAGGCGTGCAGCGCCCCGTGGACCAGATCCTGCTCGCCCTGGTGGCCGGTGAACCGGACCACCTCCGTCCCCGCGGCCTGCGCCCGCGCGGCGGCCGCGTCCAGGAGTGTGCTCTTGCCCGATCCCGCCTCGCCCACCACCAGCAGCAGGTTGGGGCCGCCGGCCAGGTCCGCACAGAACCGCTCGATCTGCGCCGACTCCGCTTCGCGGCCGACGATCCGGCACGCGCCGGCCGCGGCCGGCCCCCGGTTCAGGTGAGCCCCTGCCGGGTCGCGTGCGCGACGGCCGGGGTGCGATTGCGGTGCCCGAAGCGACGCCGGCGGGCGGCGACGGCCCCTCGTTTCGGTGATCATGTCTGTCGCCCGGACGAGCACGTCGGGCCTGGGGGCGATCCGCAAGTCCTGCATGCCGCGAAGCTAGCCCCGCCCCACGCGGGGCCGTTTGAGTCGAGTGACCACTGGTGTGACTCTGCCTTCCCCACTTCGCCGGCCGAAGCCGCAGGTGCGCGTGTGCAGTCAATCGTCAGATGGCCGGAGCCCCGCGGCCTTGCACACTCGGGACGACCGCCGGCCCGGCCGGGCCGGCGGGGAGACCGCAGAAGGAGGACCAGGGTGTACGTCAGCGCGCCCAACCGATTCGTCACGGCCGGGAACGGCGTCCGCTACGCGTACCGCCGCTGCGGTGCCCTGGGCGGGCCGCCACTCGTGCTGCTCCAGAACTTCCGTGGCACGCTCGACAGCTGGGACCAGGCCCTGGTGGACGCCCTCGCCGCACAGCGCGACGTCGTCGCCTTCGACAACGCCGGCGTCGGCCTGAGTGCGGGGCGGGCGGCCCGCACGGTCGTGGCGACCGCCCAGGACACCCTCGCCTTCCTCGACGCGCTGGGCCTGGACCGGGTGGACCTGCTCGGGTTCTCCCTGGGCGGTTACGTGGCCCAGGAGTTGGCCCTGCGCCACCCCGCCCGGGTCCGGCGGATGGTCCTGGCTGCCACCGCGCCGCGCGGCGCAGCGGGCATCCACGGGTGGAGCGCGGACGTGCTCGCCCACGTCAACCCGGAGCGGCTCCTCGCCCAGGACTACCTCTACACCTTCTTCCACCACACGCCCAGCAGTCAGCAGAGCGGTCTGGAGTTCTTCGGCCGGTACATCGAGCGGGAACAGGACCGCGACGCCCCGGTGTCCCGGGAAGCCATGGAGGCGCAGTACGAGGCGGTCGTCGAGTGGGGCGTCCCGGACCCGGCGGCCCTGCAGCGCCTGGCCGACGTCCGCCAGCCCACCCTCGTGACGGCCGGGGACAGCGACCGGGTGGTCCCGCCCGCCCTGGCGCACCTGCTGGGCGCGCTGATCCCGGGGGCACAGGTCCACGTCTACCCCGACGCCGGGCACGGCTTCCTGTTCCAGCACCACGAGCGCTTCGCCGCCGACGTCCTCGACTTCCTCTCCTCCTCCGTACACGACGCGCAGGGCGCCGAAAACCAGGTCACGTGACAGAAGCGCGCGGCGGCGCCCGGGAGCCAGCATGGTGGCCAGGGCTGCTGGTGGGCCCAATCACCCCTGGGAGGAACCTTGTCTTTGGTGGGGCGCGCCCATGAGGAGGAGATCCTCGACCGCCTGCTCGACGGAGCGGAGCAAAAGGAGACGTCGCTGCTCCTCCGGGGCGACCCGGGGGTGGGCAAGACGACGCTGCTGGACTTTGCCGCTGCCCGGGCGCGGCGGGCCGGCTCGGACGTCGTCCGCGTGATCGGGGTGGAGAGCGAGCGCGAGCTGCCCTTCTCGGGGCTGCATCAGCTCCTCTTCCCCCTGGTCGGGGCGCTGGAGGAACTGCCCGCCTACCAACGCGAGCTGCTGGAGCAGGTGTTGTCCTTCCGGGAGGGGCCTACACCGGCGCGACTGGCCATCTCGGCCGCCGCGCTGTCCCTGGTGCTGGCGGCCGCCGGGCGCGCCCCGCTGGTCGTGCTGATCGACGACCTGCAGTGGATCGACCGCTCCAGCGCGGAGGTGCTGACCTTCCTGCTGCGGCGCCTTGCCGGCCGCAGGCCGTCGTTCGTCCTGGCCACCCGGGACCGGGAGACCGGGTTCTTCGACCCGGCCGGACTGCCCGTGCTGCCCGTCGGCCCGCTCGCGCCGGACGCGGCACGGGCGTTGCTGGAACTGCGACACCCGGGGCTGCGCGCTCCGCTGCAACGCAGGCTCCTCGCGGAGGCGGAAGGAAACCCGCTGGCGCTGGTCGAACTGCCCGGCCAGCTCAGCCAGGCCCAGCGGGACGGACTGGAGGAGGTCCCCGGCAGCCTGCCGCTGAGCAGCCGGCTGGAGAGCGTCTTCGCCGACCGCATCCGCCAGTTGGACCCGACGACCCGGATGGCGCTGCTGATGGTCGCCCTGGACGGGGAGCGGCCGGGCAACCTGGCGGAGATCCGCGCGGCCTTGCTGCTGGCGGACCGGGCCTGGGACGAGACCCTCCTCGACCGCGCCGCGACCGCAGGCCTGGTCCAGGTGGACCACGCCTGCGAACGGCTGACGTTCCGTCACCCGCTGGCCAGGTCCTGCCTGCTGCACATGTCGCCGCGGACCCGCCGCAAGGCTGCCCACGAGGTCTGGGCCGCCGCCCTCTCCGCCCAGCGCGACCGCCGCGCCTGGCACCTGGCCCACGCCGCCGACGG